>NZ_JBIAPT010000004.1:0-251573 GCF_042888425.1 Streptomyces sp. NPDC002889 | reverse complement strand
TCGAGTCCGGCGCCCATGGGGCGGACCTGGCCGTTGTGGGTGTAGCCGTTGCGGTGGTGGGAGTGGTGGTCGCGGAAGCGTTCGGGTACGAGGATCTCGACGGGGTGGCCGAGGAGTTCTTCGCGTCGGTAGCCGAAGAGGGCTTCGGTCTGGGCGTTGACGAGGCGGATGGTTCCGGCATCGTCGACGATGACCATCGCGTCGGGCGCGGCTTCCAGCAGCCCCCGGAACCGCTCCTCGGCGGCTTTTCGTTCGCTGACGTCGCGTACGGCGGCGGAGACGAGGAGTCCGTCGGAGGTTTCGAGGGGGCTGAGGCTGATTTCGACGGGGAATTCGGTGCCGTTCTTGCGCAGGCCGTGGAGTTCGAGTCCGGCGCCCATGGGGCGGACCTGGCCGTTGTGGGTGTAGCCGTTGCGGTGGTGGGAGTGGTGGTCGCGGAAGCGTTCGGGTACGAGGATTTCGACGGGGTGGCCGAGGAGTTCTTCGCGTCGGTAGCCGAAGAGGGCTTCGGTCTGGGCGTTGACGAGGCGGATGGTTCCGGCGTCGTCGACGATGACCATCGCGTCGGGCGCGGCTTCCAGCAGCCCCCGGAACCGCTCCTCCGCCGACCCGGGCGCACCCGTGAGCCACGGGCGCCGGCACCGGCAGTGTGCAGGATCGTCGGGCCCTGGGTCGGACTCCGGTGAGACTGCGGCGGTGATGCCTTCCATGCTTGCCTCCCAGACGGATTCTGCCGACTGCGGTATCCGCGACTGTGGTATTCGGACATCTCAGCGCAGACCATCCGGGCGTACCTCGGTGAGTCCGATTCTGATCGGCTCTGG
Organism: Streptomyces sp. NPDC002889; assembly: GCF_042888425.1. Lineage (NCBI taxonomy): Bacteria > Bacillati > Actinomycetota > Actinomycetes > Kitasatosporales > Streptomycetaceae > Streptomyces > Streptomyces sp. NPDC002889. Next base: position 250,749 of record NZ_JBIAPT010000004.1, on the reverse strand, counting down.
CTTAATCGGGGCCCAGCGGGCGTGGTCCCTGAGCTTCTCGGTCCGAGGGTGGCCGGGTCGGGTTGTTGGGCGTGGGCTCGCCCGGGGGTGGCCGGGTCTGTCGGTTCGGCGTGGGGCCGGTCTCGGGGTTGGCCGGGTCCGAGGGTGTGGTGTGGGGCCGCCCTCCTGGTCTTGATGGTGGCGGCTTCGGGTCGGGCGTCAAGGGCGCTCGGTCGTTCCTCCCTCGCGTCGCCGTTGGCGATTTCGCTGCGCTTCACCCTTGACCCCCGCCCCTCCACCGCCGGGAAATGCTCTTGGGAGGGCGGCCGGGGGGAGGTCGGCGCAGGGGGTCCGTCCGGTGCCGTTCCTTTCGGGCGGCTGCGGGCCGTGGGTGGGTGCGCGGCAGTTGAATGGGGCGGTGACGGGCACGTTAAGCGGGCGAAGGCCGTCTGCCGGCTGAGGTTCAGGACCGCTGGTCACTGGGCGGGGTGAGGGGAGGGCCGGCGTGGGGCGAGGTGGTGGGTGGCTGCGGGTGGTCGGGGGTGCGGGGCGGGCTCGGAGACAGAGCCAGTGCACCATATGCACCTTAATGTCCCGTGTATGGAACAGGTCTTGTACACGGATTCCGGTGAGACCGGAATCCGTGTACAAGAACTCAGGGAGGAGGTCGCTATGCCCCTTTTGCCCCCTCGGGAGGTGTCGGACAACTCAACAGGCCCGGCACACCCCCGGCCCCCACCCTCAAACAGTGACCAGCGGGCCTGGACCAACCCACAGACCAGCGCCACCCACCGAGCCGACCCGGGCCACCCCACTCAACTCCCGTGCACCACCCACCGCCCAGTGACCAGCGGTCCTGAACCCCAACTCCCCGACGGCCGATAGTCGCCGAGCCGGCGTGCCACCGCCCCATTCAACTGTCGCGCACCCACCACCGGCCGGCGGACCGCGCACGGCCCCAGCCCACCTCCAGCGGCCCCCTTCCCCCCGGCCGCCCTCCCAAGAGCATTTCTTGGCGGTGGAGGGGCGGGGGTCAAGGGTGAAGCGAAGCGAAATCGCCAACGGCGACGCGAGGGAGGAACGACCGAGCGCCCTTGACGCCCGACCCGAAGCCGCCACCATCAAGACCAGGAGGGCGGCCCCACACCACACCCACCAACCCGGCCAAACCCGAGACCGGCCTTGCGTCGCGCCCTCGGATCTGGCCACCGCCGGGGTCGGCTTCGCGTCGCGCCCTCGGATCTGGCCACCGCCGGGGTCGGCTTCGCGTCGCGCCCTCGGATCTGGTCGACCCCGAGACCGGCACCACGCCCACCATGCCGACCCGGCCGGACCTAGCGGATGTTGCGCAGGTGCATGGCGAGGGCGTTGACGTCCCGGAACTTCTCGGCCTCCTGGCTCAGGGGTCGAGCTCACGGTCGTTGCCGATCAGCGGGTTCCCGACGTGGCCGTCGCCCTGGACGTACAGGCCCTGGGAGGAGACCAGGCGGTAGAACTCGGCGTCCGACGCGGGGGCCCCGAGCACTCTCGGCCGGGCGGTTGCCGCTGCCGGTGTCGTGTGCCCGTGCCGCGTTCCATGAGCTGCGGGCCCACGAGCAGCGCCGCGCCGACCATGGCGGCGGTCGCGGCACCGGCGACGAGCACCGGCATGCGCGTACGTCGCCGCCGGGGCGCGCGGGGTGTGCTGAGCACCTGGACAGGAGTTGTCCGGCAGGAGGGCCGGCATTACAGGGGCGGGCCGGCTCCGGTGGACAGCGCGTCGGGGTGGCGTGATTCTGGACATGATGCGCACCGACGTGCATGCCCACCTGTGGAGCGAAGGCTATCTCCGGCTCCTGGAGTCCTACGGGCGCGAGGACACCGCGACCCAGCGAGGACTCGGAGCGGGAGACAGCCCGGCGGAGCTCGACGCCCGGTTCACGATGAACGACGCCGCCGGCATCGACCACCAGATTCTGTCCGTCTCCCCGCAGACCCCGTACTTCCCGGCGGAGGCCGAGGCAGTGATCGCCGCGCGGCTCGCCAACGACGTCTACGCCGACGTCGTACGCGACTGGCCGCAGCGCTTCTCCGCGTTCGCCGCGCTGCCCCTGCCCCATCTCGACGCCGCACTGGAGGAGTTGGTGCACGCCCTCGACGACCTCGGCATGGCCGGAGTCGGGCTGACCACCTCCGTGCTGGGGCGCAGTCTCGGCGACCCCGCCTTCCGGCCGCTGTTCGAGGAGTTGGACCACCGGGGCTCGGTGCTCAGCCTGCATCCGGCCGGGCGCGACGCCGGGTCGCCGCTGATCGCCGAGAACCGCATGCGATGGATGGTGGGCGCGCCGATGGAGGACACCATCTGCGCGATGCACCTGATGCTCGAAGGCATCCCACGACGCTACCCGCGGCTGCGGATCGTGCACTCGCACCTGGGCGGCGCGCTCCCGATGCTGCTCCCGCGCGCCGACGAACACGTCCCGTGGGAGGCCCCGGACATCGTCGAGATGCCGACCGTCGCCGCCCGCCGCATGTACTACGACACCGTCGCCCACGGTCATGTCCCCGCCGTGCGCGCGGCAGCCGACTCGTACGGCGCCGACCGGCTGATGCTCGGCACGGACTTCCCGTACCAGACCGGGGACGGGCTCCGCCGGGCCGTGGACTTCATCCGCGAGGCGCTGCCGCCGGAGGAGGCCGAGGCGGTGCTGAAGGCAGGCGCGGAGCTATTGCCCCGCTCCCCATGACCGTGGTGGATTCGGCAAGGCTCCGTCACCAAGCTGTGAAAGTCCTGCGGGACGCTTGGGCTCTGTCCAGCGCATTCGCGCCACAAACTCGGGGGGAACATCTCATGAGGACCGTTTGCAGAGCCGCCGCCCTTCTCGCCGTATCCGCACTGGCCCTGACTGCCTGCCAGCCCTCCGACGGCTCGAAGGACCGGGCGAAGGGCACGGACAAGGCGACCGCGAGCCCGTCGAAGCCCACGACCCCTTCGAAGCCGGCGAAGCCGTCTGCCGCCCCGAGCAAGGGCTCGTCGGGCGGCAGTGACGGTTCGTCGGACCCCGACTACGACGTCTTTCCGTGCAGCACGTACGACGTGACGTTCACCGCGACCGTGGCGGAGCCCACGACGAGCAGCTACCTGCTGAAGATCACCAACAAGGGCGGCAAAGCGTGCAAAGTGCTGGGCCACCCGATCGTGACCTTCGGCGACCTGGACGGGCAGGCGACGGAGCGGGGCGAGGCCCCCGGCATCGAGGACGCGATCAGGCTCGAGCCGGGCGAGACGGCCTACGCCGGGCTCATGGGCGGTGCCAAGGACGGCAAGGGCAAGACAGTCAACTCCATCGCGATGACGATGAACACCGAGTCCGACCTGGAGCAGAAGCCGCTCACCGCGTCGACTCCCGGCCTGTACGTCTCGCCCGACAAGAACTCCGTGACTGCCTGGGTGGGCAACGCGGAGGACGCGCTCAGCCTGTAGGCGGCGTGTCCTTGACGCCGGCCACGAAGGAGGACCAGGCGGCGGTCCGGAACATGAGCTTCGGGCCGTCGGCGTTCTTGGAGTCGCGGACGGGGACGGCGTCGGGGTGACCGTCGGCGACTTCCACGCAGTTGCCGCCGTCCCCGCCGCTGTACGTGGACTTGCGCCAGGTCGCGACCTCCAGGCAGTTGCCTCCGCTGCCGTCGCTGTAGCTGGACTTGTGCCAGATCGCCGTGCTCAGGTCGTACTCAGGGCTCGTCTTCATGGGCGCCATCCTCTGCCACTGCTTCGATCAGGGCCAAGGAAGATTCCGGTGACAGTGCACTGGCCCCGACCAGATCGTAGGCCAGTTCATAACGGGTGACGGTGGCTGGATCGTCCAGCAACTGGCCTGAGCCAAGCCCGTCCAGGTACGCAAGTGGGGGTGCGTCCGTAAAGGACATCAGCTTGAGGCCGCCGCCCATCGCCGGATGCGCGCCTGCCGCGAACGGCAGCACCTGCACAATGATCCGGTGCCGCCTGGCCAGCCCCGCCACATGACGCAGCGCCCCGACCATCACCGCGGGGCCGCCCACCCGGCGACGTAGCACCGCCTCGTCGAACACCGCCCACAACAGCGGCGTTGTTGGGTCGTCCAGCAGATGCGCCCGATCGAGGCGCGCTTCGACCAGCTCGTCGATGACGTCCTCCGTGGCCGTGGGCTGATACGCGCGGAACACCGCCCTCGCATACGCCTCAGTCTGCAACAACCCCGGAATCAGCAGCGGCGCGTACTCCTTGATCGTCGTCGCCACCGCTTCCGCCTCCGCCGCCTCCGCGAAGTGGTCCGGATAGCGCGACTTGTTGGACGCCTTGCAGTTGCGCGCGAAGAAGCCGTTCGTCCTCAGGAGCTCGTCGATCTGTGTCGCGTACTCCGGCTGCATCCGCCTCGTACCCGACTCCAGCTGGCCGATGAACGAGCCGCTCACGAACAGCGGGCGGCCCAGTTCTTCCTGGGTGAGGCCCGCTTTTTCGCGGGCGTGGCGCAGTTCTGCGCCGAGCAGAGCGCGAGGCGAAGAGGACGGATCGAGATCCTTGGGACCGGGCATATGTCAACTCCGGTTAGGACAGATGGGGTTGTTGGGCGTCCGTTACTGGCCAGGCTAGCTCGCGTCGACCACGCTGTGTAGGGAAAGTGAACACTCAGCGTGGAGGTTCCAGACATGATCGTGCGATCGGCGGAGCGGCTGCGGGCCGCCGAAGAGGTGGTGGCCCAGCTGCGGCAGGGGCTCGATGTGGTGGCGGTGACGCTCCCCTCGCTGCGGGTCGACACGGTCTCGCTGGCGAGTGACGCGCCGTATCCGCTCGTCGACCTGGGGCGGTGCAACCTCGACACCGCGCTGCGGCTCGCGGCCGTGCTCCAGGGGCTCGAGAAGTGAGCGCGTCCGATGTCCCGGCCGGGGTGCCGAAGGCAGGGGCCTACGCCGTGGACCGTCGTGACGGGCGGGTGGGGCAGGTGATGGGGCATGTGGGGACGTACATCCAACTGCGGCCGCCCGGAGGCGGCCTGGAGTGGGACTGTCCCGCCGATGCGCTGGCGCCGGCCGGGCCGGGGGAGGTGTTGCGGGCGAAGGTGCGGGCGATCAACACCGAGAGGCGGCTGCCCTGAGCTGTACCGGACGGGGCCACTACTCGCGGGTGAAGGTGCCGAGGCCGTTCCTGTCGAGGCTTTCGACGCGCACCTTTGCGGCCTTGCCGTCGACGTCGCCGGTGAACGTGACGCCGAACAGGCCTGCCGCGTTCTCGCCCACGGTCCGGAAGCTGAACGTGTCGCCGTCGTAGTGGGTGAGGCGGAACCGCATGGTGTCCGGTCCCAGATGCATGGTCAGAACGCCGTCGGCGGCGGTGACCCTGAGGGGCCCGTAGTAGTCGTTGCGGTAGGTCCCCACATATGTGTCGTCGGGCCTGGCCGGGGCGGGGGCGAGCGACGGCTTGGCGTAGTCGGTGGGCGACCTGGCGGCCTGTTCCTCCTGCTCGTAGACCTGTCCGATCAGGGCGAGCCAGTCCGCGGTGGGCTTGCCGTGCTGGGCGGTGTCGAGGAAGTCGAAGGCGATGGAATCGGCGAGGCCCACGGGTTCTCCGTTGGTGAGGACGACGATGCCCAGTCGCTCGCTCGGCAGCAGGGTGACGTTGGTGTTGGCGCCGAGAGCGAAGGCGCCGGAGTGGCTGAGCCGCAGTCTGCCCTGGTCGTCGTAGCTGACGTTCCAGCCGAGACCGTAGAAGCCCGCCCGGCCCGCGGGGTTCGTCGGGGCCTGGGAGACGATCTCCGGCAGGTGGGTGCGTTCGAGGGGTTCCGGGGCGATGATCTGGTCACCGCCGAGCTTTCCGTTCGCGAGCTGCAGGCGCATCCAGGCGGTCATGTCTCGTGCCGTGGAGCTGACTCCGCCTGCCGGGGACTGGGCGTCGGCGTCCCGGACGTACTTGGCCTGCCACGCGCCGCCCCCGGTCTTCACATGGGTGACCGCCTTGTTGCCGGCCTTCTCGTAGTCGGCGAAGCGGGAGCTGGTCGAGTCCATTCCGGCCGGGGTGTAGAGGGTGTCCGCGGCCAGTTTCTCCCAGCTGGTGTCCTTGGCGTTGGCGACTGCCTGGGCTGCGGCGGTGGGGCCGTAGTTGGTGTAGGCGTAACTGGCGCGGAAGGGGGTCAGGGGTTCGTGGCGCAGGTGCTGGAGGATGTAGGCACGGTCGTAGCCGAGGTCCTCGAGCAGGTCGCCGGCGTGGTCGGGGAGGCCGCTGCGGTGCGCGAAGAGGTCGGCGAGGGTGACGTGGTCGGTGACCCAGGGGTCGTTGAGCGCGAAGTCGGGGAGATGCTTGGTGACGGGTTCGTCCCAGGCGACGGCCTTGGAGCCGACGGCACCGGCGACGACGGTGGAGGCGATCGGCTTCGACAGTGAGGCGAGCTGGAACACCGTGTCCGGTTCGACGGCGCCGGGCCTGCCGACCTGACGTTCGCCGAAACCCTGGAGGTGGACGACACGGTCGTTGTGGACGACTGCCACGGCGACACCCGGGACGCCGGTTTTCCTCATGCCGCTCTCGACGATGCCGTCGAGCTTGGCGACGGCATCGTCGATCTGGGCCTTGGTGAGCTGGGGCGGCGGCTGCGGCGGAGGTGCGCGCAGGCCAAAGGACGGCGGTGCCGCGGGCGGCGCCGACGCACCGGCCGTCGTGGCGAAGGCCGCCGCGAGCAGGGAAGCCAGGGCGGCGGCGGCCACTGCTCTGCTTCTGCGGTGTCTCGCGCGTCGCTGGAGACCCATACGTCCATTCAACCTCCGGGCCGGTCCGTTGTCGCATGCAGCTCTCGCACCCCTTGGCACACCAGGCATCCGGTGGGCTTCTCATGCGGCTCTCACGCCGGGCTCAACCCACCATCACGTGGCGTCACTACGTTCGCGCCATGTTCTTCATCTACCTCCGGCGCGAACTGCGCCGCCGCAGGAAAGCGGCGCTCGTCGTCGCCTCGGGGCTCGCCCTCGGGATCGCGCTGGTCATCGTGGTCACCTCGGTGTCGTCGGGGATGAACCGCGCCCAGGACAAGGTCCTTGAGTCGCTGTACGGGCTCGGCACGGACATGACCGTCACCAAGGCCGCGTCGCCGCCCGGGGAGGGGGAGACGGTCCGGCGGCCGCGGTTCGAGTTCGACGCCAAGGACGATGACGACGACGCCGAGCAGAGCCAGGACCTGGTGATGGTCGAAGGGTTCGAGACGCTCGCCTCCTCGACCGTCGACAAGGTCGCCGGGCAGGACGGTGTCGCGGACGCGGTCGGCGGGTTGAGCGTGCGCGTGATGAAGGTCAACGGACAGTTCAAGCGCGGTGAGGCGCAGGCGATGCCGGCGCAGCCGGGCGGGCCGGGCGGCGGAACCGATAGCGGTGGGACTGTACGCGGAGGAGGGGCGGAGTTCGACGTCGACTCGTACACCGTGTACGGAACCGACGTCGCGCATCAGGGACTTGGGCCGCTGACCTCCTCGAAGATCACCTCGGGGCGGGGGTTCGACGAGAGCGAGACCGACGCGAAGGTCGCCGTGGTCGACAGCGCATACGCGAAGGAGAACGACCTCTCGGCCGGCAAGAAGCTCACCATCTCCGGGACGAAGTACGAGATCGTCGGGATCGCGACCGCCGACAGCGGGGACGCGGCGGCGAATGTCTATCTGCCGCTCGCGCAGGCGCAGAAGCTCGCCGACGCCAAGAACAAGGTGACCACGGTCTATGTGCAGGCGGCCGACTCGCAGCGGATCGACGGCGTCAAGCAGACCATCCGGAAGAACATCCCCGGTACGATGGTGACGACGTCCGCCGACCTCGCCGACACGGTCTCCGGGTCCCTGTCCACCGCCTCCGACCTGGCGTCGGGTGTCGGCAAATGGCTGTCGATCGTGGTGCTCGGGGCGGCGTTCCTGGTCGCCGGGCTGCTGACGTCGGCGGCGGTGAGCCGACGGGTACGGGAGTTCGGCACGTTGAAGGCGCTGGGCTGGAAGAGCGGCCGCGTCACCCGGCAGGTGGCCGGTGAGGCGCTGGTCAACGGGCTGGTCGGCGGGGCGCTCGGGATCGCGCTGGGGCTGGCGGGTGCGTGGCTGATCACGACGTTCAGCCCGACGCTGACGGCGCAGCTGGGCGGCGCCGACGGTGGGGGCGGGGCCGGTGGCGACCGGGTCTTCGGCCAAGGTCCGGGAGGGCCTGTCCAGGAGGCGGCCGGCCGCGCCCTCGACATCGCGCTCACCGCTCCGGTCTCGCTCACGACCATCGGGCTGGCGGTCGCGCTCGCCGTGGCGGGAGGACTGGTGGCGGGCGGCTTCGGCGGCTGGCGTGCGTCGCGGCTGCGGCCGGCGGATGCGCTGCGCCGGGTCGAGTAGCCCGCCGCATTCCCTGATCTCTTACTCACTTACGCACTACAGGAGTTGACGATGTACCAGCTCAGTGGCGTCACCAAGCGCTACCGGCGGGGCAAGGAGACGGTGACCGCCCTGGACGGGGTGGACCTGACGATCGAGGACGGCGGGCGGCTGGTGATCCAGGGCCCGACGGGTGGGGGTAAGTCGACGCTGCTCCAGATGCTGGGCGGGCTCGACCGGCCGACGGAGGGGAGTGTCGTCCTGGACGGGACGGATCTCGCGACGCTGCCGGAGGCAAGGCTCACGCGGGTACGTGCGGAGAAGATCGGCTTCGTGTTCCAGAGCTTCAATCTGATCCCGACGCTCACGGCGCAGGAGAACGTGGAGACGGCGCTGGTCCCGCTCGGACCGAGGGCCTTCGAGCGACGCGAGCGGGCAGAGGAGGCGCTGGCGTCCGTGGGCCTCGGGGAGCGCGGCGGCCATCTGCCCGGCGAGCTGTCGGGAGGTCAGCAGCAGCGCGTGGCGATCGCGCGTGCACTGGTCAAGCGCCCGGCGGTGCTCCTCGCCGACGAACCGACGGGCAACCTCGACGAGTCGATGCGGGACGAGGTGATGGAGGTACTGGAGGGGTTGTGGCGGGAGCAAGCGTTCACGTTCGTGCTGGTCACGCATGACTCGACGCTCTCGAGGAGGGCGCCGAGGCTGGCGACGATCCGTAAGGGGCGGGTGTCGGTGACGGAGCGGGCGGGGGCGACGGGGGCGGCGTAGCCGCCGGGGCCGTGGGGTGGGGCGTCGTGTGCGCGGGAATTTCCCCCACGCCGCCCCCTACGCCTGGCGGCGTGGGGGACTCCCACCTCCCGGAACCGGGGCTGTGCCCCCGGACCCCGGGGCACGCGGCCGGCGTCCTCGCACCCCACGGAGCGGCAGCTTTGTGCCGCACACCAACGGGACTCAGCCCCGGACCCTGCGATCACCGGCGGGCGTCACCTTTCGGGACCGGGTCGGGAAGTGCGGCCCGTCCGGCGATTGAGCACACGCCCAAGGGCGTGCGCCGACAGCGGTGGGCGGGGCTGCACAGTGCCCGCGCCTCAACGGCGCCGAGGCCCGCGCAGCAAGGGCGGGGTGGCGCCGTCAGCTGTGGCCCGCCGCGGCCAGCGCCGCGCGCAGGTGGCCGTCGCTCTCCGTCAGCAGGCGCGACGCCGTCTCCGCGTCGACCCCGGCCAGGAGGGTCAGGATCGCGTTCTTGACCTCGCCGTCCGTCGCGGCCAGGGCCGACTCGATCGCCTCGTCCGACGCGCCCGTCGCCAGCGACACGATGTGGCGGGAGCGGGCGCGCAGTTTGTCGTTGGAGGCGCGGACGTCCACCATCAGGTTCCCGTACGTCTTGCCGAGGCGGATCATCGTGATCGTCGAGATCATGTTGAGCACCAGCTTCTGTGCCGTCCCCGCCTTCAACCGCGTCGACCCGGTCAGCAGTTCGGGCCCGACGACGACCTCGATGCCATGGTCGGCGGCCGCGCCCAGCGCGCTGTCCGCGTTGCACGCCAGGCCGATCGTCAGCGCGCCCAGCGAGCGCGCGTGCTCGACCGCGCCGACGGCGTACGGCGTACGGCCCGACGCCGAGACGCCGACCACCGTGTCGTCCACCGTCAGCTTGAGCGCGTCCAGGTCCGCGGCGGCCAGCTCCTTGCTGTCCTCCGCGCCCTCGGATGCCTTGACCATGGCGGTCGGGCCGCCCGCGATCAGGCCGACGACCACCGCCGGGTCTGTGTTGAACGTGGGCGGGCACTCGCTGGCGTCCAGTACGCCCAGGCGGCCCGCCGTCCCCGCGCCCGCGTAGATCAGCCGGCCGCCATGGGACATGCGCTCCGCCGTGCCGTCGATCGCGGCGGCGATGGCGGGCAGCTGCGCGGCGACCGCCGAGGGCACGGTCTCGTCCTCGCCGTTCATGATCCGGGCGATCTCGAGTGTCGGGAGCCGGTCGATGTCGGCGAGCTCGGGACGGAACGCCTCGGTGGTGAGAGCTGCCAGCTGGGCGCGGAGTTCACCGTAGGTGGAGGTCATGAAAGACGGCTCTGCTTTCTCGGTCTGCGCGGTCTGTGTGGGGGTGGTCGGGCGGGTTGGGTGCGCGCGGAGACGGCCGCCGCGCGGGTCAGCGCGTGCGCGGGCTGTGGCGGTGCGCCAGAGCTTCGTACGACGCGGCGAGGGCTGGGGCGGCCGTGTCGTACGTACGCTGTGCCACGCCTATGAACAGGCAGTCCACGACGAGCAGTTGGCTGGTGCGGGAGGACATGGCGGCCGGCCGCAGCTCGCTCTCGCGGGCGGTGGAGGTGGTCAGCACATGGTCCGCGTACTGCGTCACAGGACCGTCCGGACGGCCCGTGATCGCGACCGTCGTCGCACCGCGGTCGAACGCGACGCGCAGCGGCTCGATCACATCCCCGGTGGACCCGGAGTGGGTGATCGCGATGGCGACATCGCCGGAGCGCAGCTGCACCGCGTTCGTGACGGCGAGGTGCGGGTCGGAGTGGGCGTGTGCGATCAGCCCGATGCGCAGCAGCTTCTGGGCGAGGTCCATGCCGACGAGGGACGACGCGCCCACGCCGTAGATGTCGATGCGGCGGGCGGTCGACGCGGCGGCGACGGCGGCGCCCAGCTGCACGGTGTCCAGCCCGGCGGCCGTGTCGGCGAGCGTCTGCTGCTCGTCGTACGCGAGCTTGGTGACCACGTCGGCGATCGGGTCGTCGACCGCGATGTCGGCCGTGACGGAGGGGGCGCGGCCGGACTCCTGGTGGGCGGCGAGACCGGCGAGCGCGAGGCGCAGATCCCGGTATCCGGGATAGCCGAGCAGCCGGGCGGTGCGGACCACGGTCGCCTCGCTGGTGCCGGTGAGCTCGGCGAGACCGGTGACCGTGAGGGCCGCGCAGCCTGCCGGGTCGTCGGCGACGGCTTCGGCGACCCGCTGCATGGAGCGGGTCATGGACGGCGAGAGGGTGCGCACCTTGGCCGCGAGGGCGGCGGGGGCAGGCGCGGCGGGAGGGGGCGCGGAGTCGCCGTTGAAAATTTCCTTCACTGGATTGGTCACATCTGAAAGATATTTTCGAATTTCGGTTGCCGTCAACCCCTGCAGGTCCCGACCCCCTGGCCCCGGACCTGCGGGATGGGGTGTGGGTGACAATGGCTGCATGGACGGCATGAACTCCCTCGAGCAGGCTCTGCATGCCGCACGCGCCCTGGTCCTCGCCGATCTGGCTGCCCGTGATGTCGCCCATGCCGACGTCGTCTCGATGGTCGAGAAGGCGGTCACGCATCGCCGCTGGTGGGTCGAACAATGGCCCGAGGGCATCGACTACGTCGCCGGTCTGATCGCGCAGGACGTCCAGGACTCGCTGCTGGAGCGGTACGGGCGGTGGCCGCTGTGCCCGGTGTGCGACGCGGGCGACCCGCACGCGCTCGATGTGGAGCCGGAACTGGGCCCGGACCCGCACTGGGTGTGCGGCAAGGCGGGCGTCGTGGTGGCTCCCATCGGTGCGCTGTGGTGACGGGCGGCGGGCGCGGCGCGGCGGGTGGCCCCGGCGCGGCCGGTGGGTGCGGGGTGCCCGGGGGCGGTCCGCGATGACGGTCTACATCGACCCGCCGAGCTGGCCGGGCCATGGCCGTATGTGGTCGCACATGATCAGCGATGTGTCGTTCGACGAGCTGCACGCCTTCGCCGCGAAGGTCGGGTGTCCGCCGCGCGCCTTCGAACGCGACCACTACGACGTTCCCTCCCACCGGTACGCGGACGCGGTGGCGGCGGGCGCGAGGGAAGTGTCGAGCCGCGAGGTGGTCAGACTCCTGACGCAGGCAGGGCTGCGCAGGCCCAAGGGCCGCCCCGCACCTTAGGGTTGGCGCCCATGGGAGTGGACATTCATGGCGCGGTGGAGTGCCGGCTGTGGGGCAAGGAGCCATGGGTGTCGCCCGAGAGGCGGCAGTGGTCGCCGGCCCTCGATCTGTACGAGCTGCGCACCGGCCGAGGCGACCAACTGTCCTGGGCATGCCTCTTCGGGTACTCCGGTGGCGAGATCGTGCCCCTGTTCGATCAGCGTGGTTTGCCGGACGATGTGAGCGAGTGGGTGCGGACGAGCGTCGAGGAGACGGGCGGGCACAGTGCCTCATACGCCACCTGGGCCGAGCTGGACGCCGTTGGCTGGGACCGGCCGTGCATGGAGGGCGGCCGGGCGTCCTACGCGCACGTGGAGCAGTGGCTCAGGCAGCCGGACGGCACCCTCGCCTTCGAGTACTTCGCGTGGTTGCCGGTCGATGCCTGGGATGCGGCGGCAGACCTGTTCGGCGGGGACAGGGACAGCCCGTCCGACTGGCCGGCGGGCGCCGAGATCGAGCTCGGCGATCACGTCTACCGCCCAGTGGTCTTCACCCCGCGCAAGCTTGTGTTCGTCGACTCGGACAAGTGGGAGCCGGTCTTCTCGGTCATGCGCACGCTGGCCGGGCTGCACGGCGACGACAACGTCCGCCTGGTCGTCTACTTCTGCTGACGCTGCTGACGCCGTGCCCGGCGCCCTCGCGCCGATGCGTGGCCGAAGCCCGCGTCCAGCGCCGTGCCACCGTACCTCCGGTCCGGTCAGTCGCTCAGCAGCGACAGCTCCGCCTCGAGGTTCCGGCAGGCATGCCCTTCCCATTCCCGCTGCCCGTGGGGCGTGTGGAACAGCTGGGGCAGGTCCAGCAGTTGCCGCAGCACCGCGGCGCGGCCGACGCGGAACGCGTCGTCGGGGACGAAGCCGTACTCCGCGCGCACCGCTGCGACATAGGCGGCGTACGGCTCCGGGTCCGCCGCCAGGATCGCCAGGTCCGCGTCGCACAGGACCTGGCCGTTCCTGTCGTCGGCGGCGGGGTCGTGGCCGATCGTGAGGCGGACCAGTCGCGCGACCTCGGCGGTCGCGGCCTCATCGAGGCCCGCCTCCGGGAGTGCGCGTTCGGCGAGGCGGGCGGAGCGTTCCTCGTTCTCCGAACGGTCGGGGAGATAGACCGCGTCGTGGAACCAGGCCGCGAGGCGGACCAGATCGGGGTCGGCAGCCCGGTCGGCGAGGGTGTCGATGTGGTCGAGGACCGCGATCAGATGGGCCGTGGTGTGGTAGCGCCGCTGCGGTTCGGCCCAGCGGGCCAGCAGATTGTCGGCGTACGGCAGAGGGTCCGGGGCGCTCGCTCCCGCACGGGCTGCGGTCAGGGACTGGGCCCAACGGGCGCGGAGGTTCGCGGAGTGGTCCGTCATGAGAGCGACTCTAGGTGCTTGGACCGTGTCCTACGTGGTGAGGTTGCGGAAGCGTTTGTAGCAGCAGATGGCGGCTGCCGGCCCGAGAAAGGCCAGGCTCGCGGGAGCGCCGTCGTGGCACACCGGGCACGGACGAGGGCTACCGTTGCGGGTGAAGTTCCGCGCCTTGCGTACCGAGTTGGGCAGGTTTCGCGGTCTGCGATGCTGGCGCGATGTCGTTCAGGAGACTTGCCCCGGAACCCATATCCGCCGACCCGCCCGGCTCCACAGAGAGTCCGCTGCTCACGCAGTCATGGCTCGACCTGGCCTTTCTGCACTGGGCCGTCGACCCCGCGGACGTGGCGCCGCTCCTGCCGGCCGGCACCGTGCCCGACACCCTCGACGGGGTCACATACGTCGGCCTCGTCGCCTTCCGCATGCACCGGGTGGGCTGGTTCCGCCTCCCCGGCATCCCCTACCTCGGCACCTTTCCCGAAACCAATGTCCGCCTCTACTCGGTGGACACCCATGGACGGCGCGGCGTGGTCTTCCGCTCGCTCGACGCCTCCCGCCTCATACCCGTGGCCATCGCGCGAACCGCCTTCCAACTGCCGTATCTGTGGTCTCGGATGGCCATTGCGCGCCACGACGACACGATCACGTACACCAGTACGCGACGGTGGCCAGGGCCGCGTGGGGCGCACTGCCGGATCACCGTAAGGGTTGGTGAAAGCGTCGCGGATCCCACGGAACTCGAGCACTTCCTGACCGCGCGTTGGGGCCTGCACAACACCTTCTTCGAGCGGCAGCTGTACCTCCCGAACACCCATCCGCGCTGGCCGCTGCACCGGGCCAAGCTGGTCGAGTGCGACGAGAACCTGATCGCGGCGGCAGGACTCCCGGCGCCGACCGGAGACCCGGTCAGCGTCCTGTACTCCCCCGGCGTCCCCGTCCGCTTCGGAGGGCCCACCCGCCCCGGCGGCATCCCGACGCCATGAAGCGTTGTAGACGGAAGGCGGCCTGGCGTAACGGCTCCGAAGGGAAGTGTCCGCGGAGCATGGGGGAGGCGGTATCGGCGTCCGCAGTGGACGGACAACCTCCTCGCAAAGCCGCGCCGCGTACGGCGGTACGTCGCCCAGGAGGACCGCCACACGCCGTCTCCGAGGGGCGACTCGTGGTTGGCCGCGTGACACGGGCCCCGGGGCGGTGCTGCTGCTCCCGGGCCCGTGTCACGCGTCCCGCTGTCTGTGGGTCACGCGGCGCGGAAACCGCGCAGGCGCAGCGAGTTGCCTACGACGAAGACCGAGGAGAGGGCCATGGCCGCTCCGGCGATCATCGGGTTGAGCAGACCCGCCGCGGCGAGCGGGAGTGCCGCCACGTTGTAGGCGAAGGCCCAGAAGAGGTTCGAGCGGATCGTGCCGAGCGTGCGGCGTGCCAACCGGATCGCGTCCGCGGCGGCCCGCAGGTCGCCTCGTACGAGTGTGAGGTCCGCGGCCTCGATCGCGGCATCCGTACCTGTACCCATCGCCAGGCCCAGATCGGCCTGGGCGAGCGCGGCAGCGTCGTTGACGCCGTCGCCCACCATGGCGACGGTGCGGCCCTCGGCCTGGAGCTTCTTGATCACATCCACCTTGTCCTGCGGGAGGACCTCGGCGATCACATCCCCGGGAGCGATGCCGACCTCTGCCGCGACGCTCTCGGCGACCGCCCTGTTGTCGCCGGTCAGCAGGATCGGGGTGAGCCCGAGGGCCCGCAGCCGCCGGATCGCCTCGGGGCTGGTCTCCTTGACCGCGTCGGCGATCTCGAGGACCGCCCGCGCCGTGCCGTCCCAGGCGACGACCACGGCCGTGCGGCCCGCGGCCTCGGCCTGGGCCTTGGCACGGGCCAGGTCCGCCGGCAGGCCCAACGCCCTTTCCGTGAGGAGCTGTTCGCGGCCGACGAGGACGTCGTGGCCCTCGACGACGCCTTGGACGCCGAGTCCGGGCACATTCGCGAAGTCCTCGGGTACGGGCAGCGGGCCGGCCTTCTCCACCGCGTCGGTGGCCACGGCCCGGGCGACGGGGTGTTCGGACGCGTGCTCCAACGCGCCTGCCAGCCGCAGGACTTCGGCCTCGTTCTCCTGTGTGTGCACGGCGAGCAGGGCCATCCGGCCGGTGGTGACGGTGCCGGTCTTGTCCAGCACGATCGTGTCGGCCTTCCGGGTCGTCTCCAGGACCTCAGGGCCCTTGATCAGGATGCCGAGTTGCGCGCCGCGGCCGGTGCCGACCATGAGGGCGGTCGGGGTGGCCAGGCCCAGGGCGCACGGGCAGGCGATGATCAGTACGGCGACGGCGGCGGTGAACGCGGCCGTCCAGCCCTCGCCGAGCGCCCACCACACGCCGAGGGTGCCGAGCGCGAGGACGATCACAACGGGTACGAAGACGGCGGAGATCCGGTCCGCGAGGCGCTGGGCGGCGGCCTTGCCGTTCTGGGCGTCCTCGACCAGCCTGGCCATCCGGGCGAGCTGTGTGTCGGCGCCGACGCGGGTGGCCTCGACGACCAGACGGCCGCCGGCGTTCAGGGTGCCACCGGTGACGGCGTCGCCGACGGTCACCTCGACAGGGACGGACTCGCCGGTGAGCATCGAGACGTCGACGGCGGACGCGCCCTCGACGACGGTGCCGTCGGTGGCGATCTTCTCGCCGGGGCGGACCAGGAAGCGGTCGGCGACGGCGAGTTCGGCGGTGGGTACGGTGACTTCGCGGCCGTCGGAGGCGAGGACAGTGACCTCTTTCGCGCCGAGTTCGAGGAGCGCCTTGAGGGCCGCGCCGGCCTTGCGCTTGGAGCGGGCCTCGAAGTACCGCCCGGCGAGGATGAACGCCGTGACGCCGGCGGCGACTTCCAGGTAGATGGTGCCCGCGCCGTCCGTGCGGCCGATCGTGAACCGGAAGGGGTGGACCATGCCGGGCATGCCGGCGGTGCCGAAGAAGAGCGCCCACACCGACCAGAGGAACGCGGCCGAGGTGCCGAGGGAGATCAGGGTGTCCATGGTGGCCGCGCCGTGGCGGGCGTTGGTGAACGCGGCGCGGTGGAAGGGCCAGGCGGCGTAGGTGACGACCGGCGCGGCCAGGGTGAGGCTCAGCCACTGCCAGTACTCGATCTGGAGCGCGGGAATCATGGCCATCGCTATGACGGGGACGGCGAGGGCCGTGGCCGTGACGAGGCGTTGGCGGAGACGGCGGAGGTCGTCTTCGGGGGCGTGGTGCGGGTGGGGAGCGTCGGGTGCAGCGGGCTCGCCGGCCGGGTGCGGGGGCGCGGGCTCGGCGGCCGTGTAGCCGGTCGCCTCGACGGTGCTGATGAGATCGGCCACCTCGACGTCCTCGGTGAAGGTGACCTTGGCCTTCTCGGTGGCGTAGTTCACCATGGCCTCGACGCCGTCCATGCGGTTGAGCTTCTTCTCGATGCGGGCGGCGCAGGAGGCACAGGTCATGCCGCCGATGGCGAGTTCGACCTCGCGGGGGGTGGCGACGGCCGGGTGGGGCATGGCTCCTCCTGTGCTCTCTTCGGGTGCCGGTAGCGCTTCGATCGAGCATTCGTGGTACCCCCAGGGGGTATTTGCTATCCCTTCATGTATACCCCCCGCCCGTATGAATCGCAAGGGCGGGAGGGGTCGAGGCCGGTTTGTGCGGCTGTCATTGCGTGGGGTGGGCATTAGGCTGGGATATTGGACTAGACCTGTCCGCTGTAGCCGGCTACCTGGAGGAACAGGCCCCATGAGCAACCGCGCACTGCTGGAGGTGATCGCCCTCGACGCGGAGGACGCGATCGCGGCCCGGACCGGAGGGGCCGACCGGCTGGAGCTGGTCACCGACATGGCGGCCGACGGGCTGACCCCGCCCCGGGAGACGTTCGCCGCCATCCGCGCGGCCGTCGACCTCCCGCTGCGGGTGATGCTGCGCCTGACCGACGGCTTCTCGGCCGGCAGTCCGGCGGACATGGACGCGCTGGTGGCGGGGGCGGAGGGGCTACGTGCAGAGGGCGCGGACGAGTTCGTCCTCGGATTCCTCGACGAGGCGGGTGACCCGGACCTGGTGACGGTGGAGCGCCTGCTGGCGGTGCTGGACGGATGCCGATGGACGTTCCACCGGGCGATCGACCGCGCGGCGGACCGCGATGCCCTGCGCAAGCAGCTCGCGGACCTGCCGGGCCTGGACACGTACCTGACGGCAGGCTCGGCGGCGGGCGTCGAGGACGGCCTGCCGACGCTGCTGAGGGAGGCGGCGCGCCGCGGCGAACCGGGCTACGAACCCCGCCTCCTGGTCGGCGGCGGCCTGCGCCTCTCCCACGTCCCCGCCCTGCGCGCGGCGGGCGTGGACGGCTTCCACATCGGGGGTGCGGCGCGGCCGGGTGGCTGGGGGGAGCCGGTCTCGGCGGGGGCGGTGGGGGAGTGGCGGGCGGTGCTTGACGCATAGCGGTCGGGGCGGGGTTCTTTCCCCCGCCCCTCCCCCTACGCCTGGCGGCGTGGGGGGAGCCCACTTCCCGAAACCGGGGGCAAGCCCCCGGACCCCCGGCCGGTACCGGAGCGGGGCTGCGCCCCCGTACCTCCGCGGCGCCGGCTTCGCGGCGCAGGTTGCGGCCCCGGGGACGCGACCCGCGCCGGCTTCACGCCCGAGGGGTGGCGCCCCCGGCTACCGCGCCAGCTGGGGCGGCAGGGGGGATTCGTGGAGGATCGTCAGGCCCGAGACCGCGCGGGTCAGGGACACGTACAGGCGGCGCAGGCCCGTGCGTTCGTCCGGTTCTGCCGCCACGACCGAGGCCGGGTCGTCCAGGACCACGTAGTCGTACTCCAGGCCCTTCGCCAGGGACGCGGGGACCAGGGTCAGGCGGGTGTCGGGGGTCGTTTCGGTGCCGGGGGAGAGGTACGCGAGGCCCGCCGACGTCAGCGCCCGGGCCAGCGCCGGGATGCGCGCGTCCGAGGCGATCAGGCCGATCGAGCCCTCGTGACCCAGCGACTCCACGCACGCCGCCACCACGTCCGCGTCCAGGTCCGTCGTCTCCCGTACCGACAACGATCCGGGGGACTCCCGGACCGAGTGCACCTCCGCCAGGCCCGGGGACATGTGCGGGAGCAGGCGGGACGCATACGCGATCACCTCGCGCGGGACGCGGAAGCCTGCCGTCAGTTCCTCCACCGCCGCGTCCGGCTTGCCCAGGTGGGACAGGGCCTCCTCCCAACTGCCCGTCGCCCACGGAGTCGTACCCTGCGCCAGGTCCCCGAGCACCGTCGCCGAGCCCGTCGTACAGCGCCGTCCCACCGCGCGGTACTGCATCGGCGACAGGTCCTGCGCCTCGTCGAGCACCACATGGCCCAGCGACTGCGTCCGCCGCACGAGGTCGGTCGCCTCGTCGATCAACACCGCGTCCGCCGCCGACCACTTGGCCGACCGGATGCTTCGCGGCGGCTTCTCCCACAGGATCGTCCGCTGCTCGTCCGGGGTCAGCACGCCCTCCGCGTGCACCGCCAGGAACGCGGCGTCGGACAGCAGCCGCAGCACCAGCTTCGACGGGTCCACCGGCGGCCACATCGTCTTGACCGCGGCCTTCACCGCCGCGTTGCGCGCCACCGAGTCCTGCACCCGGTCGTCCGGCGCCTCGCCGGACTGCTCCATGCGTACGAGCACCGCGTGCGCGATCCGCTGCGGCAGGGCCTCGCGCGCCGCGCCGTAGCGGATGTCGCGGTCCAGCAATTCCTGGACGATCTCCTCGAGTTCGTAGACCGGTACCCGCCAGCGCCGCGAGCCCCGTACGACCACCACGGGCTCGGTCGGCATCGTGACGTGCGACCGGACCGCCCGCCGCAGCACCTGGGCCATCCGCGCGTCGCCCTTCACCACGGCCGCCGCCGCGGCGTCCACGCCACGCACGTCCACATGCGCCACCAGGTCGTCGACCGTCGCCTGCTTGACCTCCAGCTCGCCGAGCGCGGGCAGGACCTGCTCGATGTAGTGGAGGAAGGAACGGTTCGGGCCGATGACGAGCGTGCCCGTGCGGGCGAGCCGCTCCCGGTGCGCGTACAGGAGATAGGCGACACGGTGCAGGCCCACGGCCGTCTTACCGGTGCCCGGCCCGCCCTGCACGCACACCGTGCCGGACAGGCCGCTGCGTACGATCTCGTCCTGCTCCGGCTGGATCGTCGCGACGATGTCCCGCATCGGGCCCACACGCGGCCGCTCGATCTCCGCCTGGAGCAGTTTGCTGGTCCGTTCCCTCTCGCCGGGGTCGGTCAGATGCTCGTCCTCGTACGCGGTGAGCTCACCGCCCGTGTAACCGAAGCGGCGCCGCAGACCGACGTCCATCGGGTCCTTGCGCGAGGCCCGGTAGAAGGGCTGCGAGACCGGGGCACGCCAGTCGATGACCATCGGGTCGCCGTCCGCGTCATGGACGTGCCGGCGGCCGATGTAGAAGCGCCGGCCTTCCTGTGTGGTGGGCAGATAGTCGAGGCGGCCGAAGAACAGCGGCGTGTGGGACAGGTCCGCGAGCGCTTTGATGCGCTCCTCGATCTGGGCCTCGAGCACGCGGGCGTTGACCCAGTTCGCGGTGACGTCGGTGATGTCGAGGGACTGGACGTCCTCGCGCATCGTGCGCAGCGCGGTCCGCGATGCGGCGAGATGGGCACGCTCACGGCCGAGCGGATCACCGAAGTCGCCGGGTCCGGCGGAATCACCGGGGCCCGCGATGCCGACAGGGTCGGCCGGATCGGGGGGCTCCGGGGGCTCGGAGCACAGAGGGGAGGAGTCGGATACGTCCGGTACTGGGGCGTGCGCGGGCACGGGTTTGCCTCCGGGTGGTGCTGCAGGGAACACGACATGGCGGACCGCCCGGTTTCCGTCCGGGAGGCGGCGCTCCTCGAAGACCGTCGAAGGAGGCGGGGAAGCCCGCGATTGTAGTCAGGGGCGGGATGGCGGGCGAACGATTTTCCGCGGGCGTCCCGCTCATCCGCCTCATCCGCGGGCGTCCCTCTCAAGGGCCACCCCGTAGGGGACGGCCTCTGTCTGAAGTCGTACGTGCACGCTCTGGTGGTTCAGCCCGTAGCCCGATGTCCGGGGAGCGGCGGAAAACCATCATGGAGCTATGAGCACAGCGACCTTCCATCCCACGGGCGGAGTCCCGCACCCGGCCCACGGCGCGACCGCCACCGGCGCCGCGCCGCACTCGCCGCACCGTGTCGGCAACGCGCTGCGCGCGGTCAAGATCTATGTCGAGGCCGTGTTCAGCGTCGCCGTCCTCGGTGAGTACGGCGAGGAGGCGGGCGTCCGCCGCCGTTGAGACCACGTGAGTACGGGCACGTCGGCGGCTGAGTATCCGAGCCGACGCCTCTCGCCTGCCGCGTTGATGCAATAGCGGCATGACGACGACGAACCCCGCGACTGTCGACCCCACCGGGGCCACGCCCCCCTCCGCAGCCCCCACGACCTCCGTCCGCGCCCTGCGCGTGAAGGCCCTCATCGGCCTCGGACTGCTTGTGCTCGCCTTCGTCGCCACGATGATGATCACCCTCGTCGACGCGGTGGACCCGCACGACGGCGTCTCCGGCCCCCTCATCGACCTGGCCCTGAGCTGCCTGGCCCTGTCCGGAGCAGCCGGCCTGACCGCCGCCGCCGTGCCGCGCACCGGGATGGAGTGCTCGGTGCGGGCCAAGGCCGTGGTCGCCCAGTACGCCCTCATGGCCCTCGGCCCGCTCCTCGCGCTGCTGGACTAACGTTCGTCGGCCAGCAACTCGTCCGCGTCCATGATCCGGTACGCGTACCCCTGCTCCGCCAGGAAGCGCTGGCGGTGTGCCGCGAAGTCCTGGTCGATCGTGTCGCGTGCCACCACCGAGTAGAAGTGCGCCTTGTGGCCGTCCGCCTTCGGGCGCAGGACGCGGCCCAGGCGCTGCGCCTCCTCCTGCCGCGACCCGAACGTGCCCGACACCTGGATGGCGATGGTCGCCTCCGGCAGGTCGATCGAGAAGTTGGCGACCTTGGAGACGACCAGGACGCTGATCTCCCCGTTGCGGAACGCGTCGAAGAGCTTCTCGCGCTGCACATTGGGCGTCTCGCCCTTGATCACCGGGGCGTCCAGATGCTCGCCCAGCTCGTCGAGCTGGTCGATGTACTGGCCGATGACCAGGATCTGCTGGCCCGCGTGCTTACGGACCAGTGCCTCCGTCACCCGCCGCTTGGTCGCCGTCGTGGCGCAGTAGCGGTACTTCTCCTCCTGCTCGGCCGTCGCGTACGACAGCCGCTCGGAGTCGGTCAGATTGACCCGTACCTCGACACAGTCGGCGGGCGCGATGTAGCCCTGTGCCTCGATCTCCTTCCAGGGCGCGTCGAACCGCTTCGGTCCGATGAGCGAAAAGACGTCCGACTCGCGGCCGTCCTCCCGTACGAGCGTCGCGGTGAGGCCGAGGCGGCGGCGAGCCTGCAGGTCCGCCGTGAACTTGAAGACGGGCGCGGGCAGCAGATGCACCTCGTCGTACAGGATCAGACCCCAGTCACGGGAGTCGAAGAGCTCCAGATGGGGGTAGATCCCCTTCCGCTTCGTCGTCAGCACCTGGTACGTGGCGATGGTGACGGGCCGGATCTCCTTGCGCGCCCCGCTGTACTCGCCGATCTCCTCCTCGGTCAGGCTGGTCCGCTTCACCAGCTCGTGCTTCCACTGGCGGGCCGAGACCGTGTTGGTGACCAGGATCAGGGTCGTCGCCTTGGCCTGCGCCATTGCGCCCGCGCCGACCAGCGTCTTGCCCGCTCCGCAGGGCAGGACCACGACACCCGAGCCGCCGTGCCAGAAGCCCTCGACGGCCTGCCTCTGGTACGGGCGCAGGGCCCAGCCCGACTCGTCCAGATCGATCCGGTGCGCCTCGCCGTCCACGTAGCCCGCGAGGTCCTCGGCCGGCCAGCCCAGCTTCAGCAGCGTCTGCTTGATCTGGCCGCGCTCGGACTGATGCACGGCGACCGTGTCCGGGTCGATCCGGGCGCCGACCAGAGGCTGGATCTTCTTCGAGCGGAGGATCTCCTCGAGCACCGGTCGGTCGGTGCTGGTGAGGACGAGCCCGTGGGTGGGGTGCTTGGACAGGGTGAGCCGGCCGTAGCGGGCCATCGTCTCGGCGACGTCGACGAGGAGGGCGTGCGGGACGGGGTAGCGGGAGAACTCGACGAGCGCGTCGACGACCTGCTCGGCGTCGTGCCCGGCGGCCCGGGCGTTCCACAGCCCGAGGGGGGTGACGCGATAGGTGTGGATGTGCTCGGGGGCACGCTCCAGCTCCGCGAAGGACGCGATGGCACGTCGGCAGGCGTCCGCCTGCTCGTGGTCGACTTCGAGGAGAAGGGTTTTGTCGCTCTGGACGATGAGTGGACCGTTCACACCTGCGCCCTTTCGGTAAGGCCAAATCTCCAGTGTGCCGTATGAGCACGGGTACGGGCCCGGACGCGCACCCGGTCGCCGGTCCGCGGTGCCTCCTCGCGTTTCTCTCCCGGTGTCCTGACCGTGTGCTCGGCGTCCTGACCGTGAGGCCGCTCACCGGCGACATGCGGGCGCAGCCGGCATCACGCCGAGTCGTCGGCGAGTTCGGCGACTCCGGTGATGCGGTGCAGGGGATACGTCCTGACCTCGTCGGCCGTGTGGTCGTACGCGGTGACGAACCCGCCCTCCACCCGCACCGGCGCGATGACCCGCTGGCTGGCCGCGCCGTCCGCGTTGACGTAGCCGATCCACAGCGCCGAGCCGGTGAGGGCGGCGGCCTGGACGGTGGCGAGGGTCTCGGCGGACGTGGTGCGCGGGAGTTCGCCGCTGCGCACGGGGGCGGCGCCCTCGGGCACGGGCTTGCGGACCACGGTGGCGGCGACCTCGCCCGCACGGATCGCCCGCACGGCCGCGCCGAGGAGGGTGGCGTCGGGCACGGGCGGGCCGTCCGGTACAGGGGCGGGCGGGGTTCGTGGCGGGGTGCGGCGGGCGAACGCGCGGGTGATCAGCACATCGCCCTCCGCGGACTCGGCGCTGGGCGCGTACCCCATGCCGCGCAGCCCGTCGAGCAATGCGGCCGGGTCGGCCTGGGCGGCCAGGACGGTCGGTGCGAGGCGGCGCAGCTGCAGGCCCTGGGACCGTTTGTCGGCCATGATCTCGTCGAGAAGTGCGTCGTCGTCGCAGCGTACGTAGGCGGAGGCGGCGCCGACCCGCAGGTGCCCGTGCCGGCGGGCCACGTCGTCGATGAGGTAGCTCAGCGGCTGTGGCACGGGCGTGCGCGAGTGCGTGGACAGGAACGTGTGCAGGTCGGATGCGGACCGCCCGGCGTCCAGGGCGCGGCGTACGGAGGCGGGCGTGAAACGGTAGACGGTGGCGCCACCCTTGGACTCGACATCGGCGAGCACGGAGAGGGTCTCGGCGAGCGGCCGCTCGAGGGGACCGGGCGCGACGGCGGTGAGGTCGGCCTGCAGAAGGACGTGGTCGAGGGGCTCGGGCAACCGCGCGGCGAGCAGCGCGACGGCCCGGGCGCGCCGGGCGGCATGGGCGTCCGGGGCGGTCTCCCCGGCCCGATAGGCGACGGGGCCGGGCCGCGGGGCGGTGGCGACGACCGTCCCGGATTCGCCTCCGGTCCCGGACGACGGGTGGGGCGGCATGCCGGACGGGCCGGGTACGAAGGGAACAGGTCCGGATGCGGCCGCGTCCCCGGACGAGCCCGCGGTCTCGGTCCCCTCCGGCAGGGCCAGCAGTGCGCGGGCGTGGCTCGACAGCGCGCCGCGGCCTGTCATGCCGAGGAGTTCGGATTCCGTCAGGGTCCATGCCGCCAGGCGCGCGCGCAGGTCCGTGGTGCCGTCGCCGCGCAGGGGGCGCTCCCAGCGCAGGCGTGCCAGGAGCGTCTCCGGGTCGGGGGCCGTGCCCGCGGGGAGTGTGGACAGCAGGTGCAGGACCCGGTGGCGGACCTCGGAGGCGGCCGAACGGTCGAGCTCGGGGCCGAGGACCGAGAGGGTGCGGCCCTTGGTGTCCTGGGTGCCGACGAGGCCCGGCGTGCGGGTGGCCGTCAGCCAGGCCGTCGCCAGGTCCGCCCAGCGCTCCGCCGCCGGGCGGGTGAGCCACTCGTCGTAGGCGGGGGTGGGCGCGTACCGCTCGTCCGCCTCGCCGTCCGACGCCAGCAGGCCCGCCGCATAAGCCAGTTCCAGCCAGAACGCCGCCAGCTGCTCGGTGGTGTCCAGCGCCTGCGCCGTCCGCTTGAGGTCACGTACCGACAGGCCGCCCGCGCGCAGCACCGCGGGGCCGCCCTCGTGCCAGTCCTTCAGCAGGTCCTCGATCGTCGCCAGCGCCGTGTACGCCTGCCCCGCCGCAGCGTTGTCCACAACCTGTGGACGGTATTCGGCGCCGGGCCCGACGGAAGGCGGGGCCGGCTCGGGCGACCGGTGCGCGCGTCCCGCGCGCAGATGCAGCGCCGCCTCGCGCGGCAGCACCACCGTGCGCAGGGTTGTCGGCAGCAGCAGTCCGCGGTCCCGCAACCACTGCACCGGCGGCGTCGGGCTGGCCGTGACCTCTCCGTACGGCGGCCCCCACACCAGCCGGTCCAGGACCGCCAGCGCCTCGGGCGGGGCCGTGTCCAGCAGCGCTGCCATGCGCGTGCGGTCCGTGAACAGCGCGCTCAGTGCCGTCACGGCGGACACCGGGTCATGCGTGGTCGGGAGCCCCGCGGCTGCCAGGATCTCCTGCAGCCGGCCGGGTGACATCCCGGCCGTGGCCTCGGCGACGGTCGGGCCGAGTCCCGTCGGCGACGGGCGGGTCGGCGACGGGGCGAGCAGTTCGCGCGCCGTGCGCACCAGACGCAGCCGGTCGTCGCCGCCCCACACCAGCGCCTGGTCGCGCAGCACGCCCAGCGCGTGGGGCAGGGCCGCCTCGATGTCCCCCGTCGCCGTGCCGGCATGGGAGGTGCCCCCATCGCCCTCGTCGCCCGTCAGCAACGCGAGCAGCGTGTCGTAGGGGGCGGGGTCGGGGGCCACGGCCAGCGCCTCGGCGGTCTGCAGGGTGAACCGGTCGAGACGTTCCAGAGCGCGTATGACGGAAGCCCGGGTGCCGGCCCTGGTGGCGAGCTGGGTGACGTCGTTCGGCACCGGATTCAGCAGATCGGGGCGGGCGCGCAGCAGCGCGGCCAGCTTCTCGTCGTCGCGGCCGCGCAGCGCTTCGGCGAGCGTGCGCGGGCTGCCGCCGCTGCCGCCGCTTCCTTCGGGCATGGTCCCCATCCGCCCCACGGTAGCCCCTGGAGCGCTACCGTCGGGGGCAGGGCGGCCCCGGCAAGAGGGGGCTTCCGCGCTGGGGAACGTCAGGGGAACGCCGGTGGGGATCGAGAGCGACCAGCTCGTCTACGACTATCTGAGCCGTGTCGGCGACCTGGCGCAACAGGCCCACCTCCCGTCCGGCACCCGGATGCGGCTCGTGACGTCGCTGCGCGGCGAGATCGACAAGCAGCGGGCGACGGCCGACGACGACAGCCCGGCTGCGGTACGCCGGCTCCTCGGGCGGCTCGGTACGCCGGACGAGGTGGTCGCGTCGGCATCGCCCGACGGCGGCGGACAGCCCTTCGTGTCGCAGCCCCCGGCCGCGTACGACGAGCCGGCGCGGCCCTCCGGGTCCGCCCGGTCGGCCAGGCCCCCGGGTTCCTCGAACTCCCCGGGCTCGTCGAATTCCGCCGACTCCTCGAAGTCCGCGCTGCCGCGTCAGCGCGGCCGCCGCCGTGTGCCTCGGCCGCGCAGCGCCGAGACGCCCGTGTACGACCCCCCGCCCCGCGCCGCCGCATCGCCGCCGCATCTCGCCAGGATGGACGAACTCGGCGTCTCCGGCAGTGAGCCGGACTGGTGGCGGATCGAACCGGGGCCGATCGGCGCGGGCGACAGCGTCGCCGGGTTCGTCGGCGGTGTCGAGATCCCCGAAATACTGAAGCCCCCGCCGTCGAAGGACGCCGTGGAGGACGAGCCGGCGGACGAAGGCGCCGAGGCCGACGAGGACAGGGCGCCGCGGCGATGGCGGCTCCGGCTGCGCCGACGCTCCGCGGTGCCGGCCGTGCCCGAAGCCCCGGCCGCCGCCCGCCCGGTCAGCCCGATGCTCCTGCTCGCTGCCGCGCTGCTCGTCGTGGGCGCGATCATCGGTTCTCTGCTCGCGCTCGCAGGCGGCTGGCTCCTTGCCTACGGCTCACGCAGACTCTCGCGCGCCGAGGCGAAATGGGTCGTCGTCGGCCTGCCCGGAACGGTGGCCGCCGCCGGGATCCTGTGGCTGTGGGGCCGTATCAACGGGCATTGGGGAGACCCGATCGCCGACGACGGGATGCGCGAGGCGCTCTCCGGCACCTGGCCGTGGGTGCTGCGGTCGGCGGCCGTCGCCTCCGCGCTCTACCTGGGGTGGCGGGCACGGAGGCGTTAGCAGGCCGCTGGCCCGCTGGTTTCGTGCGGCCGGTCCGCGGCTCGTCGAGGATCTCGGCGACGGTCGTGCGGACGCTGTCGTGGTTCAACTGGCGTACGAGATCCAGCACCTCGACCTGATGTGCGACGCCGAGAACGTCGTCGGCTCGTCGAGCAGCAGCAGGTGCGTCCCCCTGCACGGGCGCCATGGCGATCCCCCACGACGGCGGGTGACTCCCCGCCGGGCCCGCGAGAGTGAGTAACTTTCCGGCCGTACGGTCGTCGTGTCACCGCTCCTGCGTGCCCCCTCGTGCGGTACGCGGATGCGGTGGGGAGCCGCCGTGAAGCCCGTCCGGCGATCGAGGGCGTAAACGGACGAAGGTCGCATGCGTCGGATCCGGGGCTTCCCCGGTCCGGGAAGGGGCGGATCGGGGAAGCGGTAGCGGGAGC
Organism: Streptomyces sp. NPDC002889; assembly: GCF_042888425.1. NCBI lineage: Bacteria > Bacillati > Actinomycetota > Actinomycetes > Kitasatosporales > Streptomycetaceae > Streptomyces > Streptomyces sp. NPDC002889. Next base: position 223,348 of record NZ_JBIAPT010000004.1, on the reverse strand, counting down.
AGCATTCCCACCACCCGGGCCCGAGCGCTCCCACGGGCACAATGGCCATCATGGCTTCCCACCCCGCACCGCGGACGCTGACCGTCGGATTCGACCTCGACATGACGCTCATCGACTCCCGGCCCGGCATCCATGCCGCTTACCGGGCGCTCTCCGCCGAGACCGGTGTCCGGATCGACGCCGACCTGGCGGTCACCCGGCTCGGCCCGCCGCTCGAGCAGGAGCTGGCGCACTGGTTCCCCGACGAGCGGATCCAGGAGGTCGGCGACCGCTACCGGGAGATCTACTCCGCGTACGCCATCGAGCCGACCCCCGCGATGCCCGGCGCCCGCGAGGCCGTCGCGGCGGTCAAGGAGCTCGGCGGCCGCGCCATCGTCGTCACCGCCAAGCACGAACCGAACGCCGAACTCCACCTCGCTCATCTGGGCATAGCCCCGGACGAGGTCATCGGGTGGCTGTGGGCCGAGGCCAAGGCGGAGGCGCTGCGCGAGCACGGCGCGAGCGTGTACGTGGGCGACCACATCGGAGACGTACGGGGCGCGCGTGTCGCCGAGGCGCTGTCGGTGGCCGTACCGACCGGGCCGTGCGACGCGGCGGAACTGCGCGAGGCCGGGGCGGACGTGATCCTGGACGATCTCACCGCGTTCCCGGCGTGGCTGCGCGACCACTGCGCGGCAGCCGCCTGACGGCAGGCACCGCGCGGACCTCACCTCGCGACGCCCTCCCTCGCGGACCCGCTCCGCGAGGGACACGGCAGACCCGCCCCGGCGACGCGCTACGGCGTGGATCTGGCCTGACGGCGCTGTGCACCGATCGAGCGCAGCACCCCCGCCGCGGCGATCAGGAACCCGACACCCATCAGCATGCAGACCGCGTACGCGACCGGCGGAAACGGTTCGGTGCCCAGGAACAGCGGGGCCACCGTGACCAGAGTGGCCACGGCGCCGACGATGAAGACGATCGCACCGGCGCGCACCAGGCCGTCACCCGGGGCGGGAGGAGTAGCAGTCATTCGGCCAGGGTAGTTCCCTTGCGCGCAGGAACCGATCGGCAACGTCTTGTCACCAGCCTCTGGACCATTAGCCTTGGGGGTGGCGGGTCAGGCGACCCGCTGTAGTGCTATCAAGAGCCGTTTTTCGGTGCCCACATCCGGGTGCCTCAGCGCCCCGACGAGTACGAGGACGAGGACAGACGTGCCTACCGGCAAGGTCAAGTGGTTCAACAGCGAGAAGGGCTTCGGCTTTCTCTCCCGCGACGACGGCGGCGACGTCTTCGTGCACTCGTCGGTGCTCCCTTCAGGAGTCGATGCCCTCAAGCCGGGCCAGCGTGTCGAGTTCGGCGTCGTAGCGGGGCAGCGGGGCGACCAGGCACTGTCGGTGACGCTTCTCGACCCGACACCGTCGGTGGCGGCGGCGCAGCGGCGCAAGCCGGACGAACTGGCATCCATCGTCCAGGACCTGACGACTCTGCTGGAGAACATCACCCCGATGCTGGAGCGCGGCCGGTACCCCGACAAGGTGCACGGGGGGAAGATCGCGGGACTGCTGCGGGCGGTGGCGGACCAGCTGGACGTATGACCGCCGACCGTCAGACGAAGCTGAGCGCATCGCGGCCGAGGGGAGGCACAAGCCCCTCGGCCGCGGCGCGTGTCAGAAGGCCGCGCACCGCCGCGTAGCCGTCGTCGCCGAGGTCGTGGGTGAACTCGTTGACGTACAGCCCGATGTGCTGGTCGGCCACTGCCGGGTCCATCTCCTGGGCGTGCTCGATGACGTACGGCCGGGAGGCGTCCGGGTCGTCCCATGCCATCCGCACCGAGGTGCGGGCCGAATCGGCGAGCAGGCGCAGCGTGTCCGCGCCCAGGGACCGCTTGGCGATGATCGCGCCGAGGGGGATCGGCAGCGCCGTCGTCGACTCCCAGTGCTCGCCCAGGTCGGCGAGGCAGTGCAGCCCGTAGTTCTGGTAGGTGAAGCGGGCCTCGTGGATCACGAGACCGGCGTCGACCTTGCCGTCGCGCACCGCCGGCATGATCTCGTGGAACGGCATCACGACGACCTCGCCGACGTGGCCGGGCAGGACATCCGCCGCCCAGAGCCGGAACAGCAGATACGCGGTCGAGCGCTCGCTCGGCACCGCGACCGTCTTTCCGCTGATGTCCATGCCCGGCTCGCGTGTGAGCACCAGGGGGCCGCAGCCCCGCCCCACCGCGCCTCCGCAGGGCAGCAGGGCGTACTCCTCGAGAACCCACGGAAGCACGGCGTACGACACCTTCAGCGCGTCGGACTCGCCGCGCTCGGCCATCTGGTTGGTGATGTCGATGTCCGCGAACGTCACGTCGAGCGCGGGCGCGCCCGGGATGCGGCCGTGCGCCCAGGCGTCGAAGACAAAGGTGTCGTTCGGGCAGGGTGAGTACGCGATCTTCAAGGTCACGGCGACTCCTGGAGGACGGGGGCGAGCTGCTGGAAGGCGTGCCGCAGCGCATCCAGGGCCTCGCCGATGCGCCAGGCGGCACGGTCCCGCGGACCGACGGCGTTGGAGACGGCGCGGATCTCGACGACGGGTACCCCGTGGGCCGCGGCGGCCTCGGCGACGCCGAAGCCCTCCATCGCCTCGGCGGCGGCACGCGGGTGGCGGGCGGTCAGCTCGGCGGCGCGGGCGGCGGTGCCGGTCACGGTGGAGACGGTGAGGACGGGCGCGTACGCGGCGTCCAGGGCCTCGGCCATCCGCGCGGCGAGCTCGGCGGGCGGCCGGTGCACGGTGCGTCCGAAGCCCAGTTCGTCGACGGGCAGATAACCGGCGGGGGTCTCGGCACCCAGGTCGGCGGCGACGATCGCGTCGGACACGACAAGGGAACCGATGGGAGCGTGCGGCGCGAAGCCGCCGCCGATCCCGGCACAGACGACGAGGTCGTACGGGTGGGTCGTGAGCGCGGTCGCGGCGGCCGCGGCGGCGGCCGCGGGGCCGACGCCGCCCGCGAGTACGTCGGCCGCCGGGGTGCGCATGAGCGTGTACCCGCCGGCCAGCGCGACCCGGTCCGTGACGCCTGCGGCGACGGAGTCCGCCTCCGCCGCCACCGCGGTCACGACGAGTACGCGCACAGGGTCAGGAGGCCTTCTCGAACTGGAAGTGCCAGATGCCGATGACCTTCTTGCCGCTGGTCTCCATGATGCTGACCATGGTCTTGCTGGTGGGCTCACCGGTCTGCGAGGAGAAGAAGGCGCTGCCGGGGATCGTCCGGTACGTCTTCTTGTACGGTTCCGGCTCGACGGGCTGGCCGCCGAACAGCAGGGTCCAGCCGTTCTCGGCGATCTCCGGGTCGACGCCCATGCGGACCTTGTCGTCGATGGCGACCTTGATGGTCTTGGCCGGCTTCTTGGTCAGGCAGCCCTGCAGCAGGGACTCCTTGATCGCCTTGCCGTCGTTGTAGCAGGCCGCCTCGGTGTGCACCGAGTCCGTGCCGACGGTCACGGTGGCGAGCGGGGTCGGCTTGTCACAGGCGGAAAGGACGAGGAGCCCGGCGGCCACGCCACCGAGGGCGGCGGCGGCCCGGCGGCGCTTGCCGGAGAAGAACGCAACGGTCATGTCCGGAAGGCTATCGGGCCTCCCTGCGCACGCCACCCCCGGGTGCGGCGCGCCGACCGCCACACCCCGGGGTTACGCCACCGGGGCTACGCCACCCGCGATCGGGGCTGGCTTCTTCGTGAGGCGTCCAGCAGCCCCCGGATCGCCGCCAGCGCCCCCACCCCCACGATGCTTGCGGCAACCGACATGCCCAGCACGCCGTTGAGCGGCAGCGCGATGCCGATCGCTCCGCCGACCACCCACGCCATCTGCAGCAGCGTCTCGGAGCGGGCGAACGCCGAGGTGCGGACCTGTTCCGGGACGTCGCGTTGGATCAGCGCGTCCAGGGACAGCTTCGACAGGGCCTGGGTCAGGCCCGCCGTCGCGCCCAGCACCGCCACCATGGCCGCGCTGAAGAAGACCGCCGCGCAGATCGCCGCCGCCAGCACCACCGTGATCATCGTCGCGATGATCACCTCGGGACCGCGGGACTTGAGCCAGGCGCCCACGGCCGTGCCCAGCGCATTGCCCACCCCCGCCGCGACGCCCACCATCGCCAGCGAGACCGCAGCGCTCTGGCCGGGCAGCGGATGCTCGCGCAGCAGGAACGCCAGGAAGAAGATCAGGAACCCGGACAGCGCCCGGTGCGCCGCATTGGCCTGCAGCCCGTGCAGCACGGACGGGCCGACCGTGCGCAGGCTGGGCTTCTTCTCGCCGTGGGTGAGGATGTGCGCCCTGCGCTCGCCCTTCGCCGAGTCGACCTTGGCCGGCATCGTGAAGGCCCAGTACGCACCGAGCAGGAACAGGACGCACGCTCCGTACAGAGGCCACTCGGGACCGATCCGCTGCAGCCCCACGCCGATCGGCGCCGCGATGCCCGTCGCCAGCAGGCCGGCCAGGGTGACCCGTGAGTTCGCCTTCACCAGCGAGAATCCGGGCGGCAGGAGTCGCGGCACGACCGCGCTGCGCACCACTCCGTACGCCTTCGACGACACCAGAACGCCCAGCGCCGCCGGATACAGCTGCAGGCCGCCCGTGACGACAGCCGTGGACATCGCCACCGCCAGCACCGCGCGGGCCAGCATCGATCCGGACATCGCCGCCCGCCGGCCGTGCGGGATGTGGTCGAGCAGCGGGCCGATGACCGGGGCCAGCAGGACGAAAGGGGCCATCGTCACGAGCAGGTAGAGCGCGACCCGGCCACGCGCCTCGTCCGTCGGTACGGAGAAGAACACGGTGGACGCCAGCGCCACGGTGATCATGACGTCGCCGGCGCCGTTCACCGCATGCAGCTCGATGAGTTTGCCGAGGCCCGACTCGCCCGCTCCGTGCGCATGTGTCGCTTTTCGGATACCGCGTGCCGTGCCCGTGAACGGAAGATGCAGGGCGCGGCCGATCGTCCGGCCCGCTCTGGCCATCGGCCCGGATGTTTCGGACGACCTTGCGGCTGTCACCCCGTCATAGTGCCCCAAGGCCCGTCGAGGCGAACCGTGACAGGCCCTGTTCGTCCCATGTTGGGGCGGGCATGTGGGCGCAGGGCGGCAGAGGAGGTAGCGTGCGTAGCGCGCCACCGGCGGTTGTTATCGGCCGCGCGCCTCTTCGGCATCCCGCAGAATGGATGACGTTGGGTGTGCCCGAGACAGGTCGGTCTGGGCGCGGACGTCGATGCGGCCCTCTGGTCCGCTCCGCCCGCGGCTCGAACCTCCGGAATCGGCCGGCGCACCCGTGAGACGGCGTAGGAGAGAAGCGAGACCTGTGAGTGCTGCGACGACGCGAAGCCGTACCCCCGACCGTCTGTGCGCCGAGGCGGTAGACCTTGCCCGGGAGGCGGCCGAAGAGGCCGCCGCGCCGGGCCTGGTCGGTGAGCATGTGGGCCTGGTCCCGGAGGGTGACCGGGTCGTCACACACTTCTTCGAGGCCAAGGAGCCCGGCTACCGCGGCTGGCGCTGGGCGGTGACCGTCACGCGCGCCTCGCGCGCCAAGCTCGTCACCCTCGACGAAACCGTTTTGCTGCCCGGCGAGGACGCCCTGCTCGCCCCCGAGTGGGTGCCCTGGAGCGAGCGGCTGCGGCCCGGCGACATGGGACCCGGCGACCTGCTGCCCACCGAGGCCGAGGACCTGCGCCTCGAGCCCGGCTACACCGGCGAGGACGAACCCCCGCCGAATTCGATCCTGGCCGAGCACCCCCCGTCGCACGATCTGGTGGAGCGTGTCGAGTCGGAGGACGCCGAACTCACCGACCGCAGGCCCGCGATCGAGGCCACCGCCGGCAACGGCCGCGGGGCGATCGCCTCCCTCGCCGAGGAGCTCGGCATGCGCCGCGCTCGCGTGCTGTCCCGCTACGGGCTGCACACCGCGGCCGACCGCTGGGAGGAGTCCTTCGGAGCCAAGACCCCGATGGCACAGGCCGCCCCGGCATCGTGTGCGACCTGTGGCTTCCTGGTGCCGATCGGTGGTTCGCTGGGGCAGGCCTTCGGTGTGTGCGCGAACGAGTTCTCGCCCGCGGACGGACGGCTCGTATCCCTCTCGTACGGCTGCGGCGCGCACTCCGAGGCCGCCGTCATGCCGAAGCCGCCGATCCCGCCGCCGCCGGTGCTCGACTCGATGACCGCGGACGAGTTCCTGCTGCGGCCGGCCCGCGACGGCGGATCCGTCTCGCCCGAGGCCGACACCGCATCGGAGGATCTCGGCCACTCGTAGCCCGGCGCCCGGAGCTCCCCGGTTCCCCGTGGCGTGGTGACCGGGCAGTACGCGGTACCTTCGCCCACAGGGACATGGCATCGGTATCGGTACTGCAGAGAGCGGAGTCGCAGCGTGAGCGTCAGGACGACGGAGTGGGCCGATCCGTTCGGGACGGCGCGGCTGCGGCGCGGGGTGCTCAACGCGTGGGGCGCGAGTCCTGCCCGCTTCCGTGAGGACGCCAATGCCGAGGAGGACCTCGCCCTCGGCGGCTACCGGGACCGTCTGGTCGTCGAGCTCGCCCAGAACGCCGCTGACGCCGCCGCGCGCGCCGGGCTGCCGGGCCGGCTCCGGCTGACGCTGCGGCCGGCCACCGCCACCGACCGGGCGGTGCTCGCCGCCGCGAACACCGGCGCTCCGCTCGATGCCACCGGCGTCGAGTCGCTCAGCACGCTGCGCGCCTCCGCCAAGCGCGAGGGCCATGAGACCTCCGTCGGCCGATTCGGTGTCGGCTTCGCCGCGGTGCTCGCCGTCAGTGACGAGCCCGCGGTCGTGGGCCGGCACGGTGGCGTGCGCTGGTCGCTGGCCGAGGCCAGGGAGCTGGCGGGCGAGGCGGCCAAGGGCAGCCCGGGCCTGGGTGACGAGCTGCGCCGCCGTGACGGTCACGTGCCGCTGCTACGGCTGCCGCTGCCCGCCGAGGGCACTGCCCCCGACGGATACGACACGGTCGTCGTGCTGCCGCTGCGGGACGGGGCCGCGGTCGACCTGGTGGAGAGGCTGCTCGCCGGGGTCGACGACGCGCTGCTGCTCGCGCTCACCGGGCTCTCCGAGATCGTGATCGAAACCCCGGACGGCGTACGGGAGTTGCGACGCTCCACCGACGGCGCGTACGTACGCATCGACGACAGTGCGCAGGGCAGCCGGAGCTGGCGGGTCGTCAGCCACGGCGGCCCCATCGAGCCCGCGCTGCTCGCCGACCGGCCGCTCGAGGAACGGCTGCGGCCACAATGGTCCGTCACCTGGGCCGTGCCCGTCGACGACGAAGGCGCGCCGGTCCGGCCGCGTACCGCACCCGTCGTGCACGCGCCGACCCCCACCGACGAACCCCTCGGCGTACCCGCGCTGCTGATCGCCTCGCTGCCGCTGGACACCACGCGCCGTCACCCGGCCCCCGGGCCGCTCACCGACTTCCTGGTGCAGCGCGCGGCGGACGCGTACGCCGAGCTCCTCGGCGACTGGCAACCGGTGACGGTCGGCACCATCGACCTGGTACCCGGCCCGCTCGGCAAGGGCGAGCTGGACGGGGCGCTGCGGGCCGCGATCCTGCAGCGGCTTCCGCGCACCGCCTTCCTGGAGCCCGCAGCGCCGCGTCAGGTCTCCGGCGACGACTCGGGTCTGCCCGGCCGCGAGCTGCCCATGGGTCTCCGGCCGATCGAGGCGGAGGTTCTCGAGGGTGCGGGCGCGGAGACCGTAGCCGTACTGGCCGAGGTGCTGCCGAGCCTGCTGCCCGCAGGACTCGAGCGCCGGGTCGAGCTGCGCACGCTGGGTGTCGCGCGGGTGCCGCTGACCGAGGCGATCGACCGGCTGGCGGGGCTCGAGCGTGAACCCGACTGGTGGCGGCGGCTGTACGACAGCCTGGCCGGGGTGGACCCGGACCGGCTGTCGGGGCTGCCGGTGCCCCTCGCCGACCGGCGTACGACGATCGGGCCGCGCCAGACCCTGCTGCCGCTCGCGGACACCCCGCAGCATCTGGCCCGTCTCGGCCTGAAGGTCGTGCATCCCGACGCCGCACACCCGCTGCTGGAGAAGCTGGGCGCGCTGCCCGCGACGCCGCGTGCCGTGCTGACGACTCCACAGGTGCGGGCGGCCGTTGCCGGCTCGCTGGATGCCGGCGAGGTCTGGGACGAGGACATGCTGGACGCGGACGAGCTCGCCGAGACCGTGCTGGCGCTCGTACGGGACGCGGGGCTGGAGCCCGGCGACGAGCCGTGGCTGGGCGCGCTGGCCCTCCCGGACGAGGACGGCGAACTCGCGCCCGCCGGTGAACTGGTGCTGCCCGGCAGCCCGTTCGCTACGGTGATGCGCGAGGGCGAACTGGCCCTGTGTGATGCCGAACTGGCCGAACGGTGGGGCGAGCAGCCGCTGGCGGCGTGCGGCGTACTGGCCAACTTCGCGCTGGTGAGGGCCACCGATGTGGTGCTCGACCCCGATGAACTGGAGCCTCGGGATGGGGACTTCGCCGAGCCCGACGACGCCGGCCTGCTGGACGCGGTCGACGTGTGGTGCGAGGACGTGCTCGACCGGCTGCCGGAAACGCCCGTGCCGCCCGTCGCCACGGAGATCGTCGCGGTGCGTGACCTCGACCTGGTGGACGACGACTGCTGGCCGCAGGCCCTGACGCTGCTGGCGCAGCCGCCACTGCGGGACGCGCTCACCCAGTCCGTACGGATCCTGCTGCCGGACGGCACGACCGAGACCGTACGGCCGTACACGGCGTGGTGGCTGCGGGACCATCCCGTACTGGACGGGCGGCGCCCGGCCGGCCTGCGCGCTGCCGGTGCGGACCCGCTGCTGGAGGGCTTGTACGAGTCCGTCGACACCACCGGCTTCGAGGACTCCCAGGTGCTGCGCGCGCTCGGAGTACGTACCTCGGTCGCCGCGCTCCTGGACGAGCCGGGCGGCGCCGCCGAGCTGCTGTCCCGCCTCGCCGACCCCGACCGCCCGGTCCGCGCGGCCCAGCTCCACGCCCTGTACTCCGCGCTGGCGGACCTCGACCCGGAACAGGTCACGCTCCCCGACGAGCTGCGCGCGGTCGTCGACAGCGAGGTCCGGATCGTGGACGCCGCCGACGCGGTCGTCGCGGACGCCCCCGACCTGCTCCCGCTGACGGAGGGCATCCCCCTCCTGCCGGTCGCCCCGACGCGCGCGGCGGACCTGGCGGAGCTGCTCCAGGTACGCCGCCTGAGCGAGACGGTCGATGCGGAGGTCACGGCGTCCGGCGAGGAGCACGAGGTCCCGGAGTCGGTCCGCGTCCTGCTCGGCCCGACGACGCCTTCGTCGTACGTCGAACATGAGGAACTGATCGTCGCGGGCGTGGAGCTGAACTGGCGCCGGACCCCTGACGGCGTCCTCCACGCCGCCACGCTGGAGGGCGTGGCGGCGGCCCTGGCCTGGTCGACGGGCCAATGGCCGCGCCGCTTCGAGGTTGCGGCGCTCCTGGAGGACGACTCCCGCACGGAGGAACTGGCACGGGACCGCTGGTTCGACGCGTAGCCCGGTGGCGGCGCCCGCAGCCTGATCCCCCGGGCGTGGACCACCTCACCGACCCCACTGAACGGGGGGCGCCGCTCGTCCCGGGCACCGGCCTCTGCGCGGCAGGCACCCGGGGCGTGTACGCCTGAAGGTCAGCGCACGGTTGCGGTGCCCGCCAGGCCATACTTGAGGTGGCCCTTGCCGTCGTCGGCGACGTCGGCGTAAATGGTCCCGTCCGCGGTCCAGTTGGTGCTGGTGGTCCGCACGGTGGCGCTGTCGTAGAAGGCTCCGTACGAGCCGGCTTCAGAGTCGTTGATCTGGCTGGTCACATATTCGTCGGCGTGGTCCTTCGAGGTCCCGTAGTGCTCGAGACGGACGCGAACGTAGATCGAGTTGAACCGTTGGCCGCCGGTGTAGAAGCCGGTCCCGTCCCACGAGACCTTGTCCACCCATGCCTCGTAATACCGGTACCCACTGGTCACCTGGTCCAGCCGCACGCAGATCTTCGCCGTCACCTTCACATCCGGCTTGCCGGGCAGCGCAATCGTCGACGACGTCGACTTGCACGCCGACGTAGCCGCCTGGGCCGGACCCGCAGTGATCAGCCCTGACCCGGCGAGGGCGGCGGTCAGGGACAGAGCAGTCATGGCTCGACGTGCAGGCAATGGATTCCCCGTTTGCTTCCTGCATCTCATCGATGACTTTGCGAATAGATGGCGTCGAGTGAAGATCATACGAGCCGAACACGTCAATATCGGCCGGGTTTTGATCCGGCCGTCCGTCGACAGCGGGTCCCAGGTCCGGTCGAGGCCGTGGGCGGTCCAATCGCCGACGGCCCGCGCCGCTTCGGGAAGGTGCTGACCCAGCAGCTGCGGGAACTTGAGACGGACGGGATCGTGCACCGTTTGCCGTCGGCGCGGCAGCCCGCTGTCACGGCAACGTGCGCTCGAGGCGGTCATGCCGTACGGCAGAGGCGGCGGGGCCGCCCTTCTCGATGGCCCGGTACATCGCGGCGGCACACGCCCGGCTCAGCATGCCGCTCGCAGGCGATCGCCGTGGGTGATGTCACGTCGTCGGGCGGTCAGTCACGGCAGTGGCCGGGCTCGGCGGCGCGGAAGGCGCGTTCGCAGTTCTGCCACGGCAGGACGCGAGGTACGGCGGGCGCGGCGACGGGCAGGTCACGGAGCCGGAAGGCCAGGATGCGGGCCGGACGCGCACGGAGGCGGTCCGGGAGGCCCGGTAATGAGCAGCTCGGTGATCTCCTCCTGCCCGACCCACTGGGTGACGGCCGGGGCCAGCCGGGCGACCTCTCCTCGGGACAGGATCAGCCGGCGGTCGCGGATGCGCAGTGAGGCGAGGACGGCGACGGCTCGCGGGTCGGGCTCCGTGAGCGGGGGAGGAGGCCCGGTGCCGACTTCGGGGCCGGATGCCGGTGGGACGACCGGAGTGACCCGAGTCGGCTCAGCGGGTGGCGCTGGTCTGTGGGTTGGGGTTCAGGACCGCCGGTCAGTCTTCGGTGGTGGGGGCCGGGGTGTGGGGACCAGTGGGGCGTCGCCGGGCAATCCCTGTGGGGCAAAAGGGGCATAGTGACCCCCTTCCTGAGTTCTTGTACGCGGATTCCGGTCTCACCGGAATCCGTGTACACGACCTGATCCATACACGGGATATTCAGGTGCATTTCGGGCAAAGGTTCTGCCTCCGAGCCCGCCCCGCGCCCCGATCACCCGCAGCCGCCCCCGCACCCCGGCCCACGCCGGCCCTCCCCCCACCCCGGACGGTGACCAGCGGGGCCTGAACCCCAACTCCCCGACGGCCGACAGCCGCCGAGCCGGCGTGCCACCGCCCCATTCAACTGCCGCGCAACCCACCACCGGCCGGCGGACCGCGCACGGCGAGCGGCCCCAGTCCACCTCCAGCGGCCCCCTTCCCCCGGCCGCCCTCCCAAGTGCATTTCCCGGCGGTGGAGGGGCGGGGGTCAAGGGTGAAGCGCAGCGAAATCGCCAACGGCGACGCGACGAAGGAGCGCCCTTGACGCCCGACCCGCAGCCGCCACCATCAAGACCAGGAGGGCGGCCCCACGTTCACCAGGCCAACCTGGCCGTCCCCCGGACCTGGCCGTCCCCCGGACCTGGCCGTCCCCCGGACCTGGCCGTCCCCCGGACCTGGCCGTCCCCCGGACCTGGCCGTCCCCCGGACCTGGCCCCACGCCGGCCCCCACTCCGCCGGGAGTCGCTGAGCCGGTCCTCCGCCGCCCCATTCAACTCCCGTGCACTCATTGTCGCTTGATTGAGCGATTGATCAGTCTTTGCCCGCTGATTTCTGCTAATCCTATGACCGGGTTCCGGGCGTCAGCCCGTCGCAGCGCCGGTGCGCTGTCTGGAGGGGATACACGTGAGCACGACATCACGGGACGCGGTCGTCGCCGTCGAGCAGAAGGCCGTGGACCGAGCCTACGACTGTTATGAGGCCCGCCTCGCGGAGATGGCCGAAGAGTCGCCCGCGTCGGCGGCGGCCAGTGGCAAGGACGCCATCGCCGCCCGCAAGGAGGCCGAGGACAGGGCTGAGGAGTACGGCGGTCTGGGCGAGGAAGCCCTGGTCGTCAGCAGGGTTGATGTGCAGGAGCCGAACACGCGAGAGCCTGCGACCTACTACGTAGGACGCCGGGGCGTGTCCGACGCCGGCACCCAGGAACGGGTTGTCGTCCTCTGGACCAGCCCCCTGGCCAAGCAGTGGTACAACGCGTTACCGGAGGATCCCGGAGAGGTGCTGCTCCGGAGGCAGTTGCGCTGTACGCAGCGTACTGTCGAGGACTATCTGGACGAGATATCCGTCGATGCCGCTGACCAGGGCGCGGCAGATCCCGCCCTCCTGGAGCAGGACTCGGCCGTGCCGCGTTCTGCCGAAGGCAGTGGCCCGGAGCCCGCAGATGCCGAGGACCACGAGCCCGGCACCGCCCCCTCACCTCGTGACTCCGTCCGCCGGCGCAGGAAGAAGCCGCAGCAGGTGGACGAGTTCCTGCTCCGGGAGCTCCACCGCTCCCGCAGCGGGCGGATGCGGGACATCGTCGAGACGATCCGGCGCGACCAGATGGCTCTGGTCACCGGCTCACCGGCAGATGTGCTCGTGATCCAGGGCGGCCCGGGCACCGGAAAGTCTGCGGTCGGCCTGCACCGCGTGACCTGGCTCGTCAACAACGACCACTTCCGCGCGCAGGACATCCTGGTCGTGGGACCGCATCAGACCTTCCTGGAGTACGTGGGGAAGGTGCTGCCCACACTCGGCACCAGGAACGTCAACGCGGTTCAGCTCGCGCGTCTCTGGGAGGGCGAGGTCCGCGCTACGGACCCCCTCAGGACGCGGCTGGTCAAGTCCGACGACCGGATGGCGACCGTCCTACGGCGGCGCGTGGAGAACGAGTGCAGACCGGAAGCGCTGGATGCCCTCACCACCGCACCCTCGCACGAGGACGACGAGCCGGCCTTCACCGTGGCCGTCGGCGGTACGTCGCTGCGTCTTTCGCGCTCGGAGGTGCTCGACCTTCTCCGAGAGTCTCGCGAGGGTGCCGGGGCCTACCGTGTGCGCCGGGACCGGTTCCGGACCCGGCTGGTCGACCGCCTGCTGAGCGCACTGTTCGAGCTGGCCCCGCGTCGCGGCGCGGACGAGACGATACGCAGGGATCTGGAGCGCAACCGGCAGGTGGTGGCGCTCGTCGACCGGACCTGGCCGGCGCTGAGTCCCGAGGACGCTCTGCGGAGTCTGCTCAACTCGCCGGACAGGCTGCGGGAGTGCGCGTCGCAGGTCCTCGGCGACAGCGAACAGGCCGCGTTGCAGAGGCCGAAGGCCGAGAGCGCGGCGGAGGAGCCCTGGACCCTCGACGATCTGGTGTGTCTGGAGGAGCTGCGCTTCCTCATTGCCGGTGAGACCCCGCAGCGCTACCGGCACATCGTCGTCGACGAGGCCCAGGACCTGACGCCGATGCAGGCGAGGTCGTTGCGGAGGCGTTGCCCGACCGGCTCGATGACCGTACTCGGCGACCTGGCACAGGCCACCGGCCCTCACACGTACGCGGCTTGGGGCCGGCTGGGCGGGCTTCTGTCCGGTCAGGGCGACTGGAATGTCGAGGAGTTGAACACCAGCTACCGAGTGCCCGCTCAGATCATGGAGTACGTGGCTCCCCTCGCCCGGGCGGTCGCGCCGTCGCTTCCCTTTCCCACCGCTGTCCGCCGGTCCGACGGGGATGCCGTGCGGCTGGTTCCGACGACACCGGCGGAGTTGCCGGACGACGTCGTGGCCCGCGTGATCCGCCTCATCGGTACTGATGACGGCCGGTCGCCGAGGTCGGTCGCCGTCATCGTGCCCGACGAATCCCCTTGGCCGGACCGGATCCGCGGGCGGGTGGACGGTGTGGAGGGCGTGCCCCCGGAGCGGCTGCGAGCCGTGTCCGTGCTGGCGGCGGCCGAGGCCAAGGGCATGGAGTTCGACCACGTCCTGGTCGTGGAGCCGACGGCAATCGCCGACAGCGGACCCGCGGGGCTGCGCCGGCTGTACGTGGCACTGACCCGCAGCACGCAGAGCCTGACCGTCTTCCACACCGCACCCCTGCCGGAGGCGCTCGTGGTGGATTCCGACGACGCGTCCGGCGAGGACGCCCCTCCGGTCGGCACCGACGTCCGGGTCAAGGTGCTCGGACCGGGCCCCGGGTCCCACTGGCGGGTCCAGGCGGTTTCGCCCGCGAGTGAGCGCACGTTCCTCCTCGTCCCGCGTCACGGTTCACCCCTCCCCGTCGCCGGATCCACGCTGGACGGCTGGGTGATCCGCAACGAGGCCCGGGTGAGTCTGATCTCGGTCGGCGACTTCGGCCGCAGGCCCATCTCTCTTGGCATGGCGGCCCGCTACGCGGCGGCGCTCGAGGTGCTGGACGAGATCGTGTGCGGCGGCGGCACGGTCCCGGCCGATGCCATGGCCCGGCTTTCTGAGCTGAAGGGGATGGCCAACCGCTGCCTGCGCCGGGACCAGGCGGACTGGCTGAGCGTCTGGCAGTTGCTCGGACGCCCGGACGCAGGTCGGCTGCTCGTCCTGCGCGACCTCGCGAGGAGCGCGCGTGACGCGGTCGCCGCGGGTGATCCGGTGCTCGCGCTCGCGGTCGCATCGGAGGTGACGCGCAGCGGATGGGCGGACTCGCTGGCCGAAGCCGGGCAAGGCCTGCGGCGTGAGCTCGGCACCACGGACGAGCCCGGTGCCGGGCACGAGCCTGCTGACGGCGTCGAGCCTGTTGCCGGGCACGAGCCTGCTGACGGGCCCGAGCCTGCTGCCCCGACCGCGCCCGACGCCGCCGCGCCGGCCGAAATCGAACCCGAATCAGCAACCGACACCGCGACCGGCCCCCGACCGGAACCCGCCGAGCCGCCGGTGACAGAGCACCAGAAGGAGCACGAAGTGCAGGCCATCGCCCTCGATGACAACGAAGTGACAGCCACCGGGCTGCTGCACGACCTGTTGATCGCGTCGGAAGCCGACCGGAACTGCAACACCCATGAGGCAGTGCGGTTCGAGCTGATGGCTGCCCTGCTGCGCGCAGGGCTGAAGCCGTCCGATGCGCCCCTCGTCGACGTCAGCCGTATCGGCCAGGACGGTCACTTCCTCTACGAAGTCCTCGGCGCCGGACGCTCGGCGTATGCGGACATCCGTGCCGGAGCCACCCGTCTGCTGGAGGTCAACCACACTCAGCAGCGCACCGCCGACCGCCTGTACCTGGTGCTCTGCGAACCGCCTGCCGAGGAGTGGGCGGCGGACACCGTACGAGCGGTTTTCGGTGTCCATGTCCTGTGGCGGACGGTGGACGGGTGGGGCGGGGAGGACAAGGAGACGGCGCTCGGCGCCGGGGCGCCGCCCGCTCTCTGAGAACGCGAGGCAGCGGCCCGCACCGAAGCGGCGGCCGCCCAGTGCCAGGAGCGCTGGGCGGCCTCCGCTTCGGCATGTCGGGGCGGCATCCCCGCGCCCAGGAAGGCGAAGAGATGCCCGGCGCGGCCACCCCGCAGAGCGGCATCCCCGGTTCGGTCGACCCTGGGTCGGTTCTCGGCCATCTTCCCGCTTTACTGCGACGCTACTGGATCTCTACAATCCGTTCACCATTCAAGATTCCGTCGGGGGGACACGACGGGATCGTCTTCCCGTGGGGACACATACATGCGCATTCGCGCCACTGGCGCCGCCCTTGTCGGCGCCCTGGCTCTGACCGCCCTTGCCGTTCCGGCCGCTCAGGCCGAAGAAGGGCCGGCGGACCTCAGGAGCTCCATGTTCGCCGCCAACGCACCGGCGGACGACGTCATCGGTGACACCCAGATCACCGGCGTGACGGTGAACGGCGGCAAGGACATCGTCCTGGGCACCACCGTTCCCAAGACCATCACCGTCTCCGTGACCGCCACCGACCCGGAGGGCATCGAGGATGCCTACGTCCACCTGTGGCACGGCACCAGCATGGACGACCCGGACAGCGTGGACGGCGTTCTCATCCCGAACGAGGACGTGGCCGGCTGCACCCCGGTCAGCGCCACCACCTCGACCTGCAAGCTGACCTTCACGATCGACCCGCAGTTCGACCTGGCCGACAACGCCCTCGCCGGCACGTGGAAGGTCACTGCCGCGGCGCTGGGCAAGGACGGCGACATGGTCTGGAAGGACGCCTACAAGACGCACCGTGTCCAGCGCGCCTCGAAGCTCACCGTGAACGCCGGTCCGGAGCCGGTCACCAAGGGCAAGCAGCTCACCGTCACCGGCAAGCTGACCCGGGCCAACTGGCAGACATTCACCTACGCCGGCTACACGGGCCAGCCGGTGAAGCTGCAGTTCCGCAAGGCCGGCACCAGCACGTACACGACCGTGAAGACGGTCAACACCAACTCGACGGGCAACCTGTCGACGACGGTCACGGCCTCGGTCGACGGCTACTGGCGCTGGTCCTTCGCCGGCACGTCCACCACTCCGGCGGTCAGCGCCACGGGTGACTACGTCGACGTGAAGTAACGATCACTCGCCGGCAGCGGCGAAGCGGCGGTCGACCCAGCGCCAGGAGATCTCCAGAAGCGCTGCGGCGGCCGCCGCTATGGCGACTGCCGCCCATGGCATCGTCGTGCCCACCAGCTTCAGTGCGAAGAAGTGCTGGAGCCAGGGCACGACCAGCACCAGCAGGAAGGCCCCGGCCATCGTGGCCACGAGGGCGATCCGCCACCAGGTGTACGGGCGGGCGATGATCACCAGGACCCACATCGCGACCAGGAACAGTGTCAGCGTCGCCGCACTCGTCTCCGCGTCGAGGGCGTCCGGGCCGCTGTAGTGGGAACGGGCCAGCAGGTACGTGCAGAAGGTGGCCGCCCCGGCGATCAGGCCGGCCGGGATCGAGTACCGCATCACCCGGCGCACGAAGTGCGGCTTCGCGCGCTCCTTGTTGGGGGCCAGCGCCAGGAAGAACGCCGGGACACCGATCGTCAGGGTGGACAGCAGGGTCAGATGGCGGGGGAGGAACGGGTACTCCACCTGGCTGCACACCACCAGGATCGCCAGCAGCACCGAGTACACCGTCTTGGTCAGGAACAGGGTGGCGACCCGGGTGATGTTGCCGATCACCCGGCGGCCCTCGGCGACGACCGACGGCAGCGTGGCGAAGCTGTTGTCGAGAAGGACGATCTGGGCCACGGCCTTGGTCGCCTCGGAGCCCGATCCCATCGAGACACCGATGTCGGCGTCCTTGAGGGCGAGGACGTCGTTGACGCCGTCGCCCGTCATCGCCACCGTGTGGCCGCGGTACTGGAGGGCGCCGACCATGTCCCGTTTCTGCTGCGGGCTCACCCGGCCGAAGACGGTGTTCGCGTCGAGTTCCTGGGCCATCGCAGGCCGCTCGGCCGGCAGCCGTCGCGCATCCACCGTGTTCGCGGCGCCCGCGAGCCCCAGCTTGCCCGCCACCGCCCCCACGGCGATCGCGTTGTCACCGGAGATGACCTTGGCCGCGACGTTCTGTTCGGAGAAGTACCGCAGCGTGTCCGACGCCTCGGGCCGCAGCCGTTGCTCCAGCACCACCAGCGCCGCCGGCCTGGCACCCGCCGCCACGTCCGCCGCGTCCAGCTCGCCGGCCGTCCGGGCCAGCAGCAGCACCCGCAGGCCCTGCCGGTTGAGCTGGTCGACCTCCGCGAGCGTCGTATCCGCGGGTGCCAGCAGCACATCGGGCGCGCCCAGCAGCCATGTGGAGTGCTCGCCGTTGCCTTCGCTGAAGGTGGCCCCGCTGTACTTGCGCGCAGAGGAGAAGGGCAGCGACTCGGTGCAGCGCCAGTCCTCGCTGTCCGGATACGCGTCGATGACGGCCTGCAGGCTGGCGTTGGGCCGCGGGTCGGATTCGCCGAACGCGCCCAGCACCTTGCGTACGTAGGTCTCGTCCGAACCGCCCAGCGTGCGCAGCTCGGTGACGTCCATGCCGCCTTCGGTGAGCGTGCCGGTCTTGTCCAGGCAGACCACGTCGACGCGGGCCAGGCCCTCGATCGCGGGCAGCTCCTGAACCAGGCACTGTTTGCGGCCGAGCCGGATGACCCCGATCGCGAAGGCCACCGATGTCAGGAGCACCAGTCCCTCGGGGATCATCGGCACGATCCCGCCGACCGTTCTGGCCACCGAGTCCTTGACGTTGGTGTTCTTGACTACCAGTTGGCTGATGACCAGCCCGATGGCGGTCGGGATCATCATCCAGGTCACGTACTTGAGGATCGTGCTGATGCCGCTGCGCAGTTCGGAGTGGACGAGGGTGAACCGGGACGCCTCCTCGGCGAGCTGTGCCGCGTACGCCTCGCGCCCCACCTTCGTGGCCGTGAACGCGCCGCCGCCCGCGACCACGAAGCTGCCGGACATCACCAGGTCGCCGGGCCGTTTGACCACGGGGTCGGCCTCACCGGTCAGCAGCGACTCGTCGATCTCCAGGCTGTCGGCCTCGCAGATCTCGCCGTCGACCACGACCTTGCCGCCCGGACCGAGTTCGACCAGGTCGTCGAGGACGATCTCGGAGGTGGAGACCTCGGCGGCCACCCCGTCGCGCCGTACCGTCGGTTTCGCCTCGCCGATGACGGCGAGCCCGTCCAGGGTCTTCTTGGCGCGCAGTTCCTGGATGATGCCGATCCCGGTGTTGGCGATGATCACGAAGCCGAAGAGGCTGTCCTGGATCGGCGCGACGAAGAGCATGATCACCCACAGCACGCCGATGATCGCGTTGAAGCGGGTGAGGACATTGCCGCGGACGATGTCGACGGTGGAGCGGGAGCTGCGCAGGGGTACGTCGTTGACCTGACCGCGAGCCACCCGCTCGGCGACCTCGGCGGTCGTCAGCCCGGTGACGGGGGCGACGCGGCGGGTCCGGGCCGCTCCCGGTGGCCGGGCGGGGTGTACGGGGTCGAGTTCGGCGCCCGCGCTGATGACGGGACCGTCCGGGTCGGGGCCTTCCCTGCCGAGTCTCGACCGCTGAGTCATGGTTTCGACGGTACGGCCGCGGGGGCCGGTTCACCCGCCGAGCGCGGCAAGGATCGCGACGGGACGCGCGCGGTCCCGTGGGCATACGGGGGGCCGGGGTCAGGAGTTGTTGCTCGCCGGGGTGCCGCCCGCCGGGTCGTCGCCCGCCTGTGCGCGCTTGATCGCCGCGTCCCGGCTGCGTACGTACCAGATGCCGATGAGCCCGAGGCCGGCACCGGCCAGGCAGGTCCACACCCACCAGGTCAGATCGCGGTCCTCGAACCAGCCGTAGAACGGGAGCTGGGCGAGGAACATGACGAACCACAGGATCGTGCCGCCGGTGATGGTGGCGACGATCGGCCCCTCAAGGGGTTCGGGTGCCTCGTGCCGGGGGGTCCACTTCGCCATGCGGACAGTGTAGGCGGCAGCGTTTTCCGTTTCGTCGGGCAAGGTAGCACCGGTATCTACGCGCGGAGATACCGTTCTTCCCTTTATGTGTTCATACTGAATGAGTTTGTGCCCGACCGGTTTCATTCGTATGAACATCCAGAAGTCGGTCAAGAAATGCCACGACATTCGACGAGGTCTTGCATGCCCCCTACCGCCACCGCTTCTGCGGACGCCCGGCAGCCGCAGAAGCAGCAGCGGCCGGACTCCGGTCCCGTCGGCGCTCTCGACCGTTTCTTCAAGATCTCCGAGCGCGGCTCCACGCTCGCCCGTGAGGTCCGGGGCGGCTTCGCCAGCTTCTTCGCGATGGCCTACATCATCGTGCTGAACCCGATCATCCTCGGCAGTGCGAAGGACATGTACGGGCATCAGCTCGACGGTGGCCAGCTGGTCACCGCCACCGTGCTGACCGCGGCCTTCTCCACCCTGCTCATGGGGGTCATCGGCAATGTCCCCATCGCGCTGGCGGCCGGCCTCGGCGTCAACACCGTCGTCGCCCTCCAGCTGGCGCCCAGGATGTCCTGGCCTGACGCCATGGGCATGGTCGTGCTGGCCGGCCTCGTGGTGATGCTGCTGGTCGCCACCGGGCTGCGCGAGCGCGTGATGAACGCGGTGCCACTCGGCCTGCGCAAGGGCATCGCGATCGGCATCGGCCTGTTCATCATGCTCATCGGCCTGGTCGACTCGGGCTTCGTCTCCCGTATCCCCGACGCCGCCCAGACCGTCGTCCCGCTGCAGCTCGGCACAGGCGGCCAGCTGCTCGGCTGGCCGGTCCTCGTCTTCGCCGTCGGCGTGCTGCTCACCCTCGCGCTGATCATCCGCAAGGTGCCCGGCGCGATCCTGATCTCGATCGTCGCGATGACGGTCGTCGCGATGGTGGTTCACGCGATCGCGGACATTCCGTCCTGGGGTCTGACCACGCCCGAGTGGCCCGGCAACCCGGTCGCGACCCCCGACTTCGGGCTGGTCGGCGAGGTCAGCCTGTTCGGCGGCTTCGAGAAGGTCGGTCTGCTGACCGGCTCCCTCTTCGTCTTCACCGTGCTGCTGTCGTGTTTCTTCGACGCGATGGGCACGATCCTCGGGGTCGGCGACGAGGCCGAGCTGATGGACAAGGACGGCAACTTCCCCGGCATCAACAAGGTGCTGATCGTCGACGGCATCGCGGTCGCCGCGGGCGGCGCGGCCTCCGCCTCCGCCAACACCTGCTTCGTGGAGTCCACGGCCGGTGTGGGCGAGGGGGCCCGGACCGGTTTCGCGTCCGTCGTCACGGGTGCGCTGTTCTCGGTGGCGCTCTTCCTCACGCCGCTCGCCACGATGGTGCCGTCCCAGGCGGCCACGCCCGCGCTGCTGGCGGTCGGCTTCCTGATCCTGGCCGGCTCCGTCAAGGACATCGACTGGAGCGACTTCACGATCGCCGTCCCGGCGTTCCTGGCGATGGTGATGATGCCGTTCACGTACTCGATCACCAACGGCATCGGGATCGGCTTCATCGCGTTCAGCGTGCTGCGGCTGGCGGCCGGGCGCGGCCGCGAGGTGCCGGCCGCGATGTACGCGGTCTCGGCGGTGTTTGTCTTCTACTACGCGATGCCGGCACTCGGTCTCACGTAAGCGGGGCTTCGCGTAACGGGAGTCCCGCGTAACGGCGGGCGGCGTGCGGCCGCGAGCGCGTCATGTGACCCCGTAGAACTTCTCCGTCTCCTCGACGGCCGACTTGAAACGTTCGTCGAAATCGTCCCGAATGAGCGTCCGGACCACATAGTCCTGGACGCTCATTCCTCTTTTGGCGGCATGCTGCCTGAGCCGGTCGAGCAGCTCACCGTCCATCCGAAGGCTGAGCACTGTCGATCCCATGCCAGTCAGGGTCGCCGCACTCCCCTCGCCCGTGCGTCGCTTTTTGGATACCTCTCACTCATACGGGTGATCCACTCCTGTCGGCCGTTACCTCACGGCATGCATCATGATGCAGCGGTGGTATTTAGGCTGGGTAATGAGTTACGCTAACGATATGCCTGACCTTCGCCACGGTACTGACGTCGACGTCGCCGCCGTGAACTCCCTCCGCTCGGCCGTCATGCGGCTGGGCAGGCGCCTGAAACACCAGCGCGTCGACGAATCGCTGAGCCCCACCGAGATGTCGGTGCTCGGCACCCTCGCCCGTTGCGGCTCGGCCACCCCCGGTGAGCTGGCCCGCAAGGAGCACGTACAGCCGCCGTCGATGACCAGGATCGTCGCGCTGCTCGAAGCCAAGGGACTGGTCCGGCTCGAGCCGCACCCCGACGACCGTCGGCAGAAGGTGGTCAGCCAGACCGAGCAGGCCGAAGCCATGCTCGAGGAGAGCCGCCGCAAGCGGAACGCCTGGCTGGCAGCCCTCGCCGAGGGTCTGAGCGATGACGAATGGGCCAAGCTGCGCGCAGCCGCTCCCGTACTGGAGAAGCTCGCGCACCTGACGCCTGCCGCCCGGGGCTGAGACCCCGGGACCCCGCGATTTCCCTACGCCGAGGAGGCGAATCCTTTTGAGTACGGGACCCGGAGCAGACTCCGCCCCCGCACCGACCGCCACCGACACCCCCGCCCGCAAGGCGACCATGTTCAGCTCGCTGAAGATCCGTAACTACCGGCTCTTCGCCACCGGGCAGGTCGTCTCCAACACCGGCACCTGGATGCAGCGCATCGCCCAGGACTGGCTGGTCCTGAGCCTGACCGGATCCGCGTCCGCCGTCGGCATCACCATTGCGCTGCAGTTCCTGCCCATGCTCCTGTTCGGCCTGTACGGCGGGGTGCTCGCGGACCGGCTGCGCAAGCGACCGCTGCTGATCGCCACCAACTCCGCGATGGCCCTTACCGGCATCGCGCTCGCCGTCCTCACCCTGAGCGGCCATGTCCAGGTCTGGCACGTCTACCTCACGGCCTTCGTCCTCGGCCTCGTCACCGTCGTCGACAACCCCGCCCGCCAGTCCTTCGTCGCCGAAATGGTCGGCCCTGCCCAGCTCGGCAACGCCGTCAGCCTCAATTCCGCGAACTTCCAGTCCGCGCGTCTCGTCGGGCCCGCCGTCGCCGGTGTGCTGATCACCGCCGTCGGCAGCGGCTACGCCTTCCTGTTCAACGGCCTGTCGTTCCTCGCCCCCATCGCCGGCCTGCTGCTGATGCGCCCCCGGGAGCTCCACAAGGTCGAGCGCGCACCACGCGGCAAGGGCCAGCTGCGGGAAGGGCTGAGGTACGTCGCGGGCCGGCCCGAGCTGATCTGGCCGATCGTCCTCGTCGGCTTCATCGGCACCTTCGGCTTCAATTTCCCGATCTGGCTCTCCGCCTTCGTCGACGACGTCTTCCACGGGGACGCCGGTACGTACGGCCTGCTCAACACCCTGATGGCGGCCGGTTCACTGGCAGGCGCACTGCTCGCCGCCCGGCGCGGCACCTCCCGTCTGCGGGTACTGGTCGGCGCGGCCGTGCTGTTCGGCCTGCTGGAGATCGTGACCGCGTTCGCCCCGTCCTTCTGGATCTTCGCGGCGCTGCTGGTGCCCATCGGTATGTTCGGTCTGACCGTCAATGTCACGGCCAACTCCAGCGTCCAGATGGCGACCGACCCGCTGATGCGGGGCCGTGTGATGAGCCTGTTCATGATGGTCTTCACCGGCGGCACCCCGCTCGGCGCACCGCTGGTCGGCTGGGTCACCGACACCTACGGGGCCCGGATCGGCTTCGCGGCGGGCGGCGGGGTCGCCCTGCTCGCGGCGATCGGCATCGGGGTGATGCTCGCCCGGGTCGGCGGCCTGCGCCTCTCGGTGGGCTGGTATCACGGTCACCCGAGGCTGCGTTTCGTGCCGCGGGAACAGCTGGCGACGGCGGCGTAGGGGCGGGCGCCTCGTCGTGGTGCGGCGCTTGGCGAAATGGCTACGCCGCGCGGCCACCCCCACGGCAGACTGGCCCGCATGAGACTCTTCGCCGCCGTCATCCCGCCCGCCCGGGAGGTCGACGAACTCGGCCTGACCGTCGAACGGTTGAGGTCCCTGCCCGGCGCCGACGCACTGCGCTGGACAGGCCGGCCCGGCTGGCACTACACCCTCGCCTTCATGGGGGAGGTCGACGAAAGCCTCCTGCCCGAGCTGCATGAGCGGCTCGGGCGGGCCGCCCGGCGCACTCCCGTGTTCCCGCTGCGGATACACGGTGGCGGGCACTTCGGGCGGCGCGCCCTGTGGGTCGGGGCAGCGGGCGGACTGGAGGAGATGCGGCTGCTCGCCGAACGCGCCGACGCGGCGGCCCGGCGCTCAGGCGTCGGCATGGAGGAGCACCGCCGCTACCAGGCCCATCTGACGATCGCCCGCGCCCGCGCCGACGCCGACATGCGTCCGTTCGTCGAGGAGCTGGACACCTTCGAGGGCACGCCCTGGGACGTGGCCGAGCTGACGCTCGTCCGCAGCAATCTGCCGGTGAGCGGGGTACGCGGCGAGCAGCCCCGGTACGAGGTGGTCGGTTCCTGGTCCCTGGGCGGCGCGGGTTAACCTCGTCGGGTGAATCCCAAGACCAGAAACCAGATCATGGCCGGTGTGCTGGTGCTCATGTTCGTGATCATCGCCGCGGCGGCCGTGGCAGGCCAGTAGGCCCGTACCGGCACGGCCTGCGCACGGACGCGCCGCAGGACGGGTGATCACCAGGCGAAGGCCTCCGGGGACGGGCCGGGACCGGGGAAGATCTCCTCCAGTCCGGCCAGCACCTCCTCGCTCAGCTCCAGCTCCACCGCGCGCAGCGCGCTCCGGAGCTGCTCCACGGTCCGCGGACCGACGATCGGGCCGGTGACACCGGGCCGGGTGAGCAGCCATGCCAGCGCGGCCTCGCCCGGCTCCAGACCGTGCTTGCCCAGCAGGTCCTCGTACGCCTGGACCTTCTCGCGCACCGAGGAGTTCGCGAGCGCGTCCGCGCTGCGGCCGCTCGCCCGCCGTGCGCCCTCGTTCTCCTTCTTGAGCACGCCGCCGAGCAGTCCGCCGTGCAGCGGAGACCAGGGGATGACCCCGAGGCCGTACTCCTGCGCGGCCGGGATGACCTCCATCTCGGCGCGGCGCTCGGCGAGGTTGTAGAGGCACTGCTCGCTGACCAGCCCGTACGAGCCGATCCGGCGGGCGGTCTCGTTGGTCTGGGCGATCTTCCAGCCGGGGAAGTTGGAGGAGCCCGCGTACAGGATCTTGCCCTGCTTGATCAGGACGTCGACCGCCTGCCAGATCTCCTCGACCGGGGTGCGGCGGTCGACGTGGTGGAACTGGTACAGGTCGATGTGGTCGGTGTGCAGCCGCTTGAGTGAAGCGTCCACCGCGCGGCGGATGTTGACGGCGGAGAGCCGGTCGTGATTGGGCCAGGCCTCGCCGTCGGTGCCCATGTTCCCGTAGACCTTGGTGGCGAGGACGACCTTGTCGCGCCGGCTCGCGTCACGCGCGAACCAGTTCCCGATGATCGACTCGGTACGGCCCTTGTTCTCGCCCCAGCCGTAGACATTGGCGGTGTCGAAGATGTTCAGACCCGCGTCGAGCGCGGCGTCCATGATCGTGTGGCTGTCGGCCTCCTCGGTCTGCGGCCCGAAGTTCATCGTGCCGAGAACAAGCCGGCTGACCTTGAGTCCGGTGCGTCCGAGCTGCGTGTACTTCATGGGCCTTAGCCAACGCCTTCGAGCGCACTCGAGGCAAGGGAAGCCGGACTGCGGCGGGTTGCGTCGCGCGCGGGGTCGCGGTGTGATCTGCCGGGACGGAGGGCGGTCAGTCGCGGGGGAAGTCCGCGGTGGTGAGGGTGATCCTGTCGTCCACGACGGACATCGTGGCGCTCCTCCCCGCTGCCGCTCGATCGCATGCAGCGCGCAGTACAACGATACGCACGGTGACGGGGACACACCCGGGCCAGCGGTCGGCCAGCGGTCGGCCACGGTCGCCGTCAGGCGCCCAGCCAGCCGGCCGCGTCCAGGCGGAAGCTCTCGGGCGGGACCATGGTCCGCAGGGCGTCCTCGAGGTCGGTGACCCGCTGCGTGCCGAGCGTGCGGGCCCAGTCCGCGCGCAGCTCGTCGAAGATCGCGGCCGAGCGGGCCAGGGCGTCCAGGCCGTGCGGGGTGAGGCGGACGAGCTTGCGGCGGGCGTCGGCGGGGTCGTCGGCGCGCTCCGCGTAGCCGAGGGTCACGAGGCGGTCGACCGTCTTGCCCGCCGCCTGCTTGGAGACCCCTAGCCGCCGGCCGATCTCGCTCGCACTCGCGCCGGACAGGCCGATCGCCTGCATGGCGAAGCCGTGGGCGGGCCGGCCGTCGGGGTGGCCCTGCTCGGCGAGCCGGGCGTGCAGCGTGTCGATCAGCGACCGGAACCCGGCAAGGAGGAGCAGGGGCAGCTCGTAACCGGGCGTGTCGTAACGAGGCGTGCCGGAAAGGGCGTTGCGCCGATCGACAACCTGGTTTACCTTTTCTGTGTCGTCAACCATGTTGTCCATCATAGGAGTGCGCCTTGTTCGTCGATCACACCCTGGAGACCGCCCCGGCCGCGTCCCGCCGTTCCATGGAGGCCGTGACCCGCAACCTGGGGCACCTGCCGCCGGCGGTGGCGAGACTCGCCGCCTCGCCGCACACCCTCGACGGCTTTCTGAAGCTCAGCGCACTCTTCGAGCAGACGACGCTGGACCCCCTCGCCCGTGAGGTCGTCATCATGACGGTCGCCTCGCGCAACGAATGCCACGTCTGCGTAGTGATGCACACCGGCAAGCTGCACAAGCTCGGAGCTGACGACGAGCTGATCGCCGCGGTCACCGAGCAGCGACCGCTTTGCGACGAACGCCTCGAAGCGGTACGGCAGTTCACGCTCGATGTGCTGGCCACGTCGGGCGGGGTCGGGGACGAGGGGCTGCGCGCCTTCTTTGCGCGCGGTTTCACCTCGCAGAACGCACTGGAGGTCGTGATGGGAATCGGTACATACACGATGTCGACGCTCGCCAACCGGCTCACCCGTGCAGGGCTCCGGTAGGGGTCAGTTTTGGCCGTTGCATGTCAAGGGCTGCTGTGTCGCTATTGCCTTCTCGAAGGGTGCGTGCAACCAATGGACAACCGTCACTGACTACCCGTCATCCCCATGTGCTCGGCCGCGGAAATGAGCACTCCGAACGGCATCGGTGGCGCCGGCCCGTGACCCCCACACGAAGGCGGGACTCCCATGAAGCACGGCACACTCGGAATCGGCACCCTTCTGGGCATTGGTGCCATGGCTGCAAGCACCCTGGCCATGGCACCTGTTGGCCATGCGGTGACGCCGGAGACGGCAACGTTGTCATTCGACTGCGGTTCGTACGGCTCCGGTACGGCGACGCTCACCGCGACCCAGGACGGCACGGCGGCGACCATCACTCTCTCCACGTCGGCCATCACCTCCCCGTTCCCCGTCTCCGCGAACTCCGTCAGGTCCACGCTCACCCTGTCCAAGAACGGCACCGGAACGACGACGTTCACCGGCAGGTCCAACCCGGCGATCCCCGCCGGTGGCGCCATCTCCACCGGGGCGCTCAACGGCACGGTCGCCGCGGGCGACAGCCTCGAGGCGAAGTCCCTGACCGTCGTGGTGTTCGGCATCACCGTGATCTGTACGGCCACGTCCCCGCAGGATCCCGGCCCGTTCGTCTTCTGACGGTCGGCCGACCCGCACGGCAAAGGGCGGCGTCACCCCGGCACGGGTGCCGCCGCCCCGCTCTGCGTCCGGTAGCGGCCGGGCCGGCCCGTGGTGCTGACGGCCCCCTCGTCCATCCAGGCCCGGATCGTGCAGACCAGCAGCAGATCGAGGAGACCCGGCACGACCACGCCCCCGCCGGGGCGGGCGGCCCCGGCCTCGCGGCCCAACAGGTCGATGGCCGCGCGGT
The DNA here is from genome assembly GCF_042888425.1 of Streptomyces sp. NPDC002889. NCBI lineage: Bacteria > Bacillati > Actinomycetota > Actinomycetes > Kitasatosporales > Streptomycetaceae > Streptomyces > Streptomyces sp. NPDC002889. Next base: position 196,063 of record NZ_JBIAPT010000004.1, on the reverse strand, counting down.
CGGCGTGGTGAACGTGGGCCGGTCTCGGGGGTGGGCCGGGTTGGTGTGCGTGGGGCGCCGGTCTCGGCCTGGGCCCGGTCGGGTTGCTGGGTGTGGCGTGGGCCGGTCTCGGGTTTGGCCGGGTCCGGGGGTGTGGTGTGGGGCCGTCCCCGGGCCGGTCTCGGGGGTGGCCGGGTCCGCGGCTTCGACGAAGGGGCCGGTCCCGGGTTGGCTGGGGCTGTCGGTTCGGCGTGGGCCGGTCCGGGGGTGACCGGGTCCGCGGCTTCGACGAAGGGCCGGTCCGGGGTTTGGCCGGGTTGGTGGGTGTGGTGTGGGGCCGCCCTCCTGGTCTTGATGGTGGCGGCTTCGGGTCGGGCGTCAAGGGCGCTCGGTCGTTCCTCCCTCGCGTCGCCGTTGGCGATTTCGCTTCGCTTCACCCTTGACCCCCGCCCCTCCACCGCCGGGAAATGCTCTTGGGAGGGCGGCCGGGGGGAGGGTCGGCGCAGGGGGTCCGTCCGGTGCCGTTCGTTTCGGGCGGCTGCGGGCCGTGGGTGGGTTGCGCGGCAGTTGAATGGGGCGGTGACGGCTGCGCTCAGCGACCGCAGGCATGTTCCGGGCTGAGGTTCGGGACCGCTGGTCACTGTCCGGTGGGTGGTGCACGGGGGTTGAGTGGGGTGGCCCGGGTCTGCTCGGTGGGTGACGCTGGTCTGTGGGTGGGGGTTCAGGCCCGCTGGTCACTGTTCGGTGGTGGGGGAGTGGGTGTGTGGGGGGCTGGTGGGGCGTCGCCGGGCATTCCCGATGAACAAAAGGGGCGTAGTGTCCCCTGTCTGAGTTCTTGTACGCGGATTCCGGTCTCACCGGAATCCGTGTACACGACCTGTTCCATACACGGGACATCAAGGTGCATTTCGGGCAAAGGTTCTGCCTCCGAGCCCGCCCCGCACCCCGACCACCCGCAGCCGCCCCCGCACCCCGGCCCACGCCGGCCCTCCCCCCACCCCGGACGGTGACCAGCGGGCCTGAACCCCAACCCACCGACGACCGACGGTCGCTGAGCTCGCCCGTCACCGCCCCATTCAACTGCCGCGCACCCACCCACGGCCCGCAGCCGCCCGAAACGAACGGCACCGCACGGGCCCCACGCGCCGACCCTCCCCCCGGCCGCCCTCCCAAGAGCATTTCCCGGCGGTGGAGGGGCGGGAGTCAAGGGTGAAGCGCAGCGAAATCGCCAACGGCGACGCGAGGGAGGAACGACCGAGCGCCCTTGACACCCGACCCGAAGCCGCCACCATCAAGACCAGGAGGGCGGCCCCACGTTCACCACGCCGACCTGGCAACCCCCGGGGACCGGCCCACGCCACACCGCGCCACACCCACCGCCCCGGCCACCCCTGAGACCGGCCCCCCACCACACACCCCGCCACGCACCCCAACGCCCCGGTCCAACCCACCCCGCCGTGCGCCACCCCGGTCCAACCCACCCCGGTCCAACCCACCCCGCCCTGCGCCGCCCCGCGCAAGGCAGGCGCGCTCATGGCTTCCGAGTACGACTCCACAGGGGCAACGGCCCGAATCCGCGGGTCACGCCCGCCGGAAGCTCAGCGTCTCCCCCGACACACCGTGGCGCCACAAGTCCTGGCACGCGTCCGCCATCTCGTCGAGGCCGTCGACCACGGTGCCCCAGACAATCCCCGGCACCCACCCCGTATCCCCGTTCAGCAGCAGGTTGTTGCGTTCGTAGAACAGGGCCAGGTCCACGGTCACCGGGCCGATCGCGTCCCGGCGCTCGTAGCCGTGCGACGCGGTGCCCAGCTGGACGTCCGAGAACGTGAAGTAGCACAGGTCGCCCGGGATGGGCGTCACCGTGGGGTTCTCCAGCGGTGGCTCCTGCCCGGCAAAAGCTGGAAACAGCGCATAGATCTCATTCCGGGCATACTTCGCGTGGTAGACGTCCCCGGTGAGCGGCAGTGCCTGCCACACCGCCTCACAGGTCAGCGGTGCTTTGTCGGTCAGCAGCCGGGCGGTGCACCGCACACCGCGCTTGTCGAGGGCAACGGTCAGGTATCGGTCGGCCATCTCCTACGCATACCCCGAGCGGCCCCGGGTAGCCGCGCGCCCATGGCTCGAACAAGACAACCAGGATCGATGAGCAGACGCACCATGCTGCTCGGTACCGCGGCCGTCGGCGCGCTGGGTCTCGCCGGGACGGCGGGGTGCAGCAGAGTGCCCTCCGGCGACGCGCTGGCCCGGCTCAAGTCACAGGGAACGGTGCGGCTCGGCATCGCCGGCGAGGTGCCGTACGGCTATGTCGACAGCCAGGGCGAGTTCACCGGCGAGGCGCCGGAACTGGCCCGGGTGATCTTCAAGCGTCTGGGCATCGACCGGGTCCAGCCGGTCGCCACCGACTTCGCCTCCCTCATACCGGGCCTGAACTCGCAGCAGTTCGACGTGGTCTCGGCCGGGATGTACATCAACAAGGAGCGCTGCCAGCAGGTCATCTTCGCCGACCCCGAGTACCAGATGCTGGACTCCTTCATCGTGCGCAAGGGCAATCCGAAGAACCTGCGCAGCTACGAGGACGTCGTGAAGTCCAAGGCCAGGTTCGCCACCGGCACCGGCTATGCGGAGGTCGACTACGCCGTGGCCGCCGGGTACCCGGAGAAGGACATCGTCATTCTCCAGGACCAGGTGGCAGGGCTGAACGCCGTCGAGTCCGGCCGCGTCGACGTCTTCGCAGGCACCGCGCTGACCGCCCGCGAGGTGGTCAGGAAGAGCGCCAAGGCCGAGGCGACCGAGCCGTTCGCCGCCGTCGTCGACGGCAGGAAGAAGATCGACGGCGGCGGCTTCGCCTTCCGCCCCACCGACACCGAACTGCGGGACGCGTTCAACACCGAGATCCACAAGATGAAGAAGAGCGGCGAACTCTTCCGCATCCTGAAGCCGTTCGGCTTCACGAAGAACGAGATGACCACGCTCACTGCCGAGGAGCTGTGCCGATGACAGCCGGACTCTGGCAGACCTGGGTACTCCCGGGCATCTGGACCACCGTGCAACTGCTGGTGTACAGCGCGGCGCTGGCCGCTGCCGTCGCCTTCACGGTCGGCATCGCCCGCACCCACCGCTCCCGCCCGGTCCGCTTCCTGGCGGGCTTCTACACCGAGGTGTTCCGAGGTACATCGGCGCTGGTGCTGATGTTCTGGCTGTTCTTCGTGGTGCCGCCGCTGGCGGGCTGGCAGCTGGTCCCGATGTGGGCCGCGGTCCTCGCGCTCGGTCTGTCCTACGGCGCGTACGGCGCCGAGATCGTGCGCGGCGCGCTGAACGCCGTCCCCGTCTCCCAGCAGGAGGCGGGCATCGCGCTGAGTCTCACGCCCTGGCAGCGGATCCGGCTCGTCCTGCTGCCGCAGGCGGTGCCGGAGATGATCCCTCCCTTCTGCAACCTGCTCATCGAGCTGCTCAAGGGCACCGCCCTGGTGTCACTGCTCGGCGTCGGTGACGTCTCCTTCGCCGCCTACCTGGTGCGGCTGGCGACCCAGGAGAGCGCGCAGATCTACACCATCAGCCTGGTGATCTACTTCGTGCTCGCGTTCGTCCTGACCCGCTCGATGAAGGCACTCGAGAGGAAGACCAAGCGCAATGTCGGCATCGAGCCCGAGCCGGGTGTGCTCGGCGGGATGTTCGCCAAGCGCGCCGAGGCCGATGCGGCCGGCAGCACGGTGACGGGGGGTGTCGCGAAGTGACATGGGACTGGTCCGCGGTCGCGGACTTCATGCCGCGCTTCTGGGAAGGCGTGCTGCTCACGCTCCAGGTGCTGGTGCTGGGCTCGCTGATCTCGTTCACCCTCGGCCTGGTCTGGGCGATGGCATTCAGGGCGCCGACGCGTTTTGTGCGCTGGCCGGTGAACGTCTTCACCGAGTTCATCCGCACCACCCCCCTGCTGGTGCAGCTCTTCTTCCTCTACTTCGTGCTGCCGGAGTGGGGCATCCAGTTCTCCGCCCTGACCACCGGCACGATCGCGATCGGACTGCACTACTCGACGTACACCGCACAGGTCTACCGGGCCGGCATCGAAGCCGTGCCGGCCGGTCAGTGGGAGGCGGCGACGGCACTGAGTCTGCCCGCCCACCGCACCTGGTTCGCGGTGATCCTGCCCCAGGCGGTCCGCCGGATCACCCCGGCGCTCGGCAACTACGTCATCGCGATGCTGAAGGACACTCCGCTGCTCGCCGCGATCGGCGTGCTGGAGATGCTGCAGCAGTCGCGGCTCGAGAGCGCCTCGACGTTCCAGTACACCGAGCCGCTGACGCTGATCGGCATCGCGTTCATCCTCATCGCCTATCCGGCTTCTCTGCTCGTACGAACCCTGGAGCGCCGCCTTGTCCGCTGACACCACGACCCAAGAACTGATCCGCTTCGAGAACGTCACCAAGCGCTTCGGCGACAACACCGTCCTCGACGACCTGTGCTTCTCGGTGAAGCCGGGCAGGCACGTGACGCTGATCGGCCCGTCCGGCTCCGGCAAGACGACGATCCTGCGGCTGCTGATGACGCTGACGTCCCCCGACGAGGGAACGATCCAGGTGAACGGGCACCGGCTGTTTCCGGCCGGTGAGAAGGAACGCCGCGAGGCGCGCAAGAAGATCGGCATGGTCTTCCAGCAGTTCAACCTGTTCCCCAACATGACCGTGCTGAGGAACATCACCGAGGCGCCGGTGCGGGTGCTCGGCCTGTCCAAGGACGAGGCCGAGGAGCGCGCCCGGGAGCTGCTCGAGATGGTCGGACTCGGCGACCGCTGCGACGCCCGGCCGACCCAGCTCTCGGGTGGTCAGCAGCAGCGGGTGGCGATCGCCCGCGCGCTGGCGATGCGGCCGCAGGTGCTGTTGCTGGACGAGGTGACCTCGGCGCTCGACCCCGAGCTGGTCGCCGGCGTGCTGGACGTCCTGCGGGACATCGCGACCACGACGGACATCACCATGCTCTGTGTCACGCACGAGATGAACTTCGCGCGGGACATCTCGGACGAGGTGCTGATGTTCGACTCCGGCAAGGTCATCGAGTCCGGTGCGCCGGAAAAAATCTTTTCCGATCCCGAGCAGGAACGTACCCGCGAGTTCCTGGGTGCGGTGCTCTGACCTCCCACTCTTTCAAGCACCCGCGCCTCTGGCATATGCCATGGTGATGCGCCCCAGCGTATACGGCTGGGGCGCCGCATCATTTGCGCCAACAGCCCACCCTTGAACGGCTCTTGGACGCTATCGTGGTACGAAAGCTTGCGGTCCTAACCTGCTGGGGGGAAACCGTGGCGCTGAAGCCCGAGCCGACCGCGCCGTTCCATTCGGTGCAATACGTCTTGCGCGTCCTGGAGACGATCTCCAAGCACGGCGGCGGTGTCACCGACGCCCAGATCGCACGCGAGACCGGTCTGCCGACCGGCCATCTGGCTCCCCTGCTGTCGATGCTGCGCCGCGAGGGCTATGTCGAGCAGGTCACCGACGGCGCCTATGTGATCGGTGACTCCCTGGTTCTGCTCGGTTCGGGCGCCACCCGCCAGCAGGCCCTGGAGGCCAAACTCCAGGACACCCTCACCCAGCTCCGCGACTCGGTCGGTGCGGCGGTCTACATCAGCCGGTACATCGACGGCGAGGTCAAGATCACCCAGTACGCCGCGGGCCCGCGCACCCCGGCGGTGAACGAGTGGGTGGACTTCCGCTCGGCGGCCCACGCGAGCGCGGTCGGCAAGTGTCTGCTGACCCAGCTGGATGTGAACGGCCGCCGGGACCATCTGTCCCGCCACAAGATCGCGCGGCTCACCTCGCGGACGATCACCAGCGAGAAGCTGCTGTTCTCCAAGCTGGACAGCCAGCCGCCGACCGTCCCCGTGCTGGATCTGCAGGAGTACGCGGTGGGCACGGTCTGCGCGGCGGTGCCGCTGACGGCCGGTGCGGCGGTGGGCTGCCTGGCCCTGTCGCTGCCGATCGAGCACGCGCACCGGCTGCGCGCGGCGGCCGACACGCTGAACCGCAGAGCGGCTCCGGTGGTCCTTTCCCTGGCGATCTAGGACGGCGACGCCGGGCGGCGGTGGATGGTCCGGAGCACCCCTCGGGACCAGGTAGTATTACTTCCGTCGTCAGCCGCCGCGCGCGGTGAGAACGGCAGCCCGCGCCGCTAGCTCAGTTGGTTAGAGCAGCTGACTCTTAATCAGCGGGTCCGGGGTTCGAGTCCCTGGCGGCGCACAACTTCGGATGAGACCCCTCGCATCACGCGAGGGGTCTCATCTGCGTGATCAGGCAGCCGGGGCGTCGGCCGACGCGGAGTACCCGAAGACGGACACCGCGCGGTAGTACGTCCATGCCGTGGCATTGCACGAGGAGAGCGTGGCGCCCGAGTAGCGCGCGCACACCCGCTTCAGGTCCTCGTAGAACGCCGAGTCGAGCCTCGCCTTGTTGGCGCTGAACGTGCCGGCCGCCTTGTAGTTGCGGTAGCCGAAGTCATGACGGGCACATGACAATGCAAAGGGGAAGCCGAACGGGTTGTCGGGCGAGGAGGAGCAGTAGTCCGTCGACCAGTTGAAGCCGTAGGCGCTCCAGGCGGACTGGTTGGCCCGGGCGGCGGCCCAGGTGTTGTAGCTGGATGCGCTGGTCTGTGTCCAGGAGCTGAGCACCTGGGGCTTGTCGGCGGGTGCGGCCGAGGCGGACGCGGCCGGAATCAGGGCGCCGGGCAGAGCCAGCGCGAGGGAAGCGAGCGGAAGGGCGAAACGGCGACGCATGCAGAACCTCCGTGCGTGAGACGGGAGTTGGTGCACGCCTCGTGGCCAGTCCACGGGCGGATACAGAGTCCCGCCCTACGCGCGTCATGCACAGCCTTTGCGCCATATGCGTCAGGTGAATTTCTTTCGAACCACTCCGACCGACGAACCGGACGAGCCGGGTGGGCCGGCCGGGTGGGCTCGAGACCGGCGACGGCGGCCCCGGTGAGGGCCGCCGCGCTGACAGCAGGTCAGAACTGAACGTCCGAGCAGGCGTAGAAGGCGTTCCCGGTGTCGTGCACCGTCCACACCGCGAGGATCAGATGCCGCCCGGACTTCGACGGCAGGTTCCCCGAGTGGCTGAGCGTGGCCGGCGGGCGCTGGCCGTTGTACGGGATCGTGAGGAACGGCTGCGACTCGAGGGAGGCGCGGGTGAGCTTCTGGCTCGGGTTCCAGCCGTTCCTGGTGATGTAGTACTTGAAGTCGGTCGTCGCGTGCATGGCGGTGAACTGCCACCGGAAGGTGTAGTTCTGCCCCGACGAGACCCGGGTCGTGGGCCAGGTGCCGCCCCGCGGGTCGTCGAGCTGCGCGAAGCGGCTGTTGCCGCCGGCACAGAGCGTTCCGTCGGCCGGGCCGGCCGACGGGAAGCCCTTGGGGCCTTCGACGCTCTGGGGTTCGTAGATGATTTCGCCGCAGTTGGCGACCGTGCGGTTGGCACAGAGCTTCTGGCGGCTGATGGGCGAGTCGGTGTAGCCGTGGCTGCTGGCACTGCCGGTGGCGAGCAGGGTCGCGCCCGTCACGGCGAGGCCGACCACGGCCGCGCCTATCTTCTTTCGCATGCTTCGCTCCAGGAGAACGTGGGGGAGTTCTGGGCCGTGCTGCACGCGTGCGGTGGCTCGGTGGTGAGTGGTGCGGTGCTACCGATCGTGAATCGGGGATGGAGGTAGCACCTGTTCCGGTCTAGACCAAGTCCCAATGTATTGATGCCCGTTCAACATGTCCAGACCAATCACGAGGCCTCGACCACGCCCGCCCGGCCCGTGTAGAACGCAACGGTCAGATCCTTGACCAGTGCCTTGCGCTCGTAGTCGTCCAGGTCCATCAGACCCCGCTCGGTCAGCCGGCCGACCGTGTCGTCCACCGCGTCCACCACCGAGGTCAGCACGGTGTCCCGGTGCCGGGCATCGATCTCCGCGATCCTCTTGCGCTGCAGCGCCGCCGCCATCTCGGGCGCGTACTCGATCGAGGTCGGCTGCGCCGAGAACACCTCGATCCCCACCGCGTCGCACTCGGCCGCCAGCAGCCGGGTCAGCGCGTCGCCGACGGCTCCGGCGTTGCGCAGCGCCGAGGTGTCCTCGTCGACCGGCAGTTGCGAGAGCACCCGCGCCATCGCCGCCACCACCTGCTCGCTCAGATACGACTCGTGATGAGCCACGCCGAGCGTCGCGCGCACCGTGTCCTTGACCTGCCACACCACCAGCACGACGACCCGCAGCGGCGTACCGTCCGCGTCCACGACGGGGATCGGCTCGCTGCGCCAGTGCCGCAGTCGCACGTCGACCCGGCGGCGCAGGACCAGCGGGCTGACCCACACCAGTCCCGTACGCCGCACACTCCCCCGGTAGTCGCCGCACAGGGTGAGCACCCAGGCGTGGCCCGCCTTGCCGCGCCCGAGGCCGCCGAAGGAGAACAGCGCCAGGACCACGCCGAGCGTGAGCAGACACCACAGGCCGAAGCCGATGCCCCGGAAGGGGTGCGGCGGCGTCAGCCCGAGCTGCGCGGCGACCACCTCGGGCACGGCTCCGGTACCCCAGAGCACCGCGCCGATCCCGGCCAGCGAGAAGCTGCCCGCGACCAGCGCGGTCCATCCGGACAGCGCGGGTCCGGGCCGTTCGACGAGCTCCGGGTCGCCGGGCGGCACGGGCCTTGCCGGTGCGAAGGCCGGAAGCGGCGGCACGGGTCCGCTGCCGACCTTCGGCTGCTCGCCGGTGCCCTGACGGCGGGCCACGATGTCCGGCTTCACGGTGAGCGGCATGGCGTCGTCCCGGAACAGCAGATGGACCGGGATCTCGGTCGTCGTCTCGGCCGCGATGACCGGGTGGTGCCGGGGGGCGTCGGACGGCACGGCGTCCTCCGGCTCCGCCGTGATCGTGGTCATGCCTGCCGCCTTGGCTGATTGCGCTGTTCGGTCGTCGTCCATTACGTCGTCGTCCATAACGTCGTCGTGCCCTTGTCGGGTGTCTTCGTGAGTGGTCATGAGTCGTCGTGCGCTGCTCTCTCGTGCGTAGCTGTCTCGTACGGCGACGCCTCTTGCGCCGCCGTGGCCTCATGCGCCGCCGTCGCTGCCGCTCTGCCGGCAGACGGGACGTCAGGAGAAGAGCCGTCGCCAGGTCTCCGGGCCCGGGTAGCCGTCGGCCGCGCTGCCGCGCCAGCCCTGTGCCCGCTGGAACGCCTCCACATTGCGCCGGTCCTCCTCGCTCCAGCTCGTCCCGGGACCGAAGGTGTAGTACCTGCCGTAACCTCGCTCGACCAGCTGCCGTCCGAGCTGGCTGACGTACGCGCCGGACCGGCCGGGCCTGAAGTGGCCGGGCCCCGGATAGGCGGGCGCCTTCGTGGTGGGGCTCGCGGGTCCTGCCGTCGAACCGGCCGCCCCGGCGGCCGGGATGCTCCTGCCCTTGCCGCTTGACAGCAGCCGCCAGGTGTCGGGGCCGGGCAGTCCGTCGGCTTCCGCGCCCCGCCAGCCCTGCGCCTGCTGGAACGCCTGGGTCGCACGCCGGTCCGCCTCGCTCCAGCCCGTCGCGGGTCCCTGCTCGTAGAACCGCTCGCCCCCGCGCCGGGCGAGCAGCTCGCCGAGCCGGGTGACGTACTGGTTGTACGTACCTGGCCCGAAGGCCGAGAAGCCCGGGTAAGGCATCGCTGCGGGGAGGGGCACGGGTGGCGGCGCGGGGGCAGGCACAGGCGCGGCTGCGGGTGCGGGTGCGGGGGTAGACGCAGGCGCGGCTGCGGCTGCGGGTGCGGGTGCGGGTGCGGGTGCGGGGGTAGACGCAGGCGCGGCTGCGGGTGCGGGGGTAGACGCAGGCGCGGCTGCGGGCGCCGGCACAGCCACAGGCGTGGGGGTGGACGCGGGGGTGGGCGCAGGTTCGGGGGTGAACGCCGGCGCGGCCACCGGCGTGGGGGTAGGCACAGGCGCGGCTGCAGGCGCGGCCACCGGCGTGGGGGTAGGCACAGGCGCGGCTGCAGGCGCGGCCACCGGCGTGGGGGTGGGGGCAGGTTCGGGGGCCATCTCGCTGCCGCCGGCCGCGCTGACGACTCCCTTGTAGCGGTAGGCCACATAGCTGTCGGAGTTGTTCCAGTACGCCATCGGCGTCGACTGGACGCGGGTGTGCGGCTTCGTCTGCTCGTAGGCCACGTAATAGGTGTGCGTGTAGTCGGTCCAGCCGCCGAAGATCGTGACGTGCGACCCCCGGGACGGATTGGCCAGATTGTGGAACAGCAGGATGTCGCCGGCCTGCAGATCATCACGCAGGATCCGGGTGCCGAACTCGGCCAGGCTGCCGGTCCACTCGTTCCCCGCGAGGTTCCAGGCCATCGACACATAGCCGGAGCAGTCCTGGCGGTAGCCGTCGGACCAGTACTTCTCCATGCTGTACGGCACCTTCGCCTCCACCCACCGCTTGGCGCGGTCGATGATCTCGGCCCGGGTGGACTTGCGCAGGGGGGCCTGGGCAGGGCCGGGCTGCCCGCCCGACGGCCCATGCAGCGGCCCGGCCTTGCCCTGCTCGGTCCCCGGCTCCGGATCGTCGGCGACCAGCGCGGCTCCCGCCGTACGGACCGGTCCGACACCACCGCCCGGGCCGTCGGCCGCGGCGCCCTCGACAGCCTGGGCCGCCGCCCCGCCGCCGCCCAGCACCACGCCCGCCGCGGTCAGCAGCACCAGTGCCCGCCGACAGCCGTGCGCCGACGGATGCCCTCCGGCGGCGAGATTGCGACGCCGCCGGGCGCAACCGGCGCAGCCGCAGTCACCGGCGGGCTCGTACTCCTCGAAGACCGGCACGCTCATACGCGTCGTCCCCTCCGTACTCAGCAAGATCTTCTGACGATGCTTCACGGACGTCAGTGTTCCAACCGTGCAGACAAAACGCATTTTGACGGAAGAAAGGTACAAAACGACGACCCGACAGGCCGAAGGCGGGCAGGGACAGTCGGGAGCATCGTCGGCCGTCCGGTAGAGTTCTCCGGGTCAGCAGGCGCCGCTAGCTCAGTTGGTTAGAGCAGCTGACTCTTAATCAGCGGGTCCGGGGTTCGAGTCCCTGGCGGCGCACGCGAGGCCGAAGCCCCTTCACCGCGAGTGAGGGGGCTTTGGTCGTATCCATGACACTTTTCGGCCGATGACGCCCGAACACCCGCATCACGCTCACGTGAATCCAATTCGCGCATATGACCGACAAACGGTCGGTTTCACCCTTGCGATCAATGCAGGGGTCGTAGACCCTATCCTGAAGCCGACCACCCCAACGGGTCGTCCGGTTTGCGCAGTTGGGGGCGGTTGAAGCGGTCGATTCCGTTGCGGTAACAGGGGACCTGGCCCCCGTTCACAGAACGAACACGTAACGGGCATCATGCAACCGAACGGTGACTGTTTCCTGTCTCAAGGAACGGTGGCCAGCCCACCACTCACTCGTCCGGGCCGGTACAGGGGACCCTGGCCCGGACGACACGAACCGACCACAACACGCAGCCAGGATGCGTGCGGGGGGATGAATCATGACGTCGACGCCAGACGGCGCCGAACAGCCGAACGACCCTGCGCGGACCACGCAGCTCCGGATCCCCGCGCATCTGCGCGCGGCCGGCGCCCGACTGCGCCCCAAGAAGGCGCTTCCGCGGTACGACTACGAGCACTACAGCCGCCTCGCCGGTCCCCTCACCCAGCCGGATCCGACCCGGCCCTACAAGGTGCAGTACCGCTCCCTGCTGTCCCAGGAGCCGCACCGCATCCGGGCCGCCCTGCTGCTGGGCGCGGCCCCGCTGGTGTCGCTGGGCCTGTTCGCCTGGCTGATGCAGCCTCAGCACTGGACCGAGCGCGACCCGAACCTCAAGAACGACACGCTGCTCATCCTCGACATCGTCATGCTCGTCTCGATCGGACTGATCGAGCTCTTCAGGACGATGAACGTGCTGTCGAACGCGCACGCGACCCTGGTGGCGCGTGACCCCGTCCCCGTGGTTCCGGAGACCGGCACCAAGGTCGCCTTCCTCACCTCGTTCGTCCCGGGCAAGGAGCCCCTGGAGATGGTGACGAAGACCCTGGAGGCGGCGGTGAAGATACGTCACCGCGGGCTGATGCACGTCTGGCTGCTCGACGAGGGCGACGACCCGGCCGTCAAGGAGGTCTGCGCCCGGCTCGGCGTCCACCACTTCTCCCGCAAGGGCATAGCGAAGTGGAACCAGGCCAAGGGAGCCCACCGGGCCAAGACCAAGCACGGCAACTACAACGCCTGGCTCGAGGCGCACGGCGGCGACTACGACTTCTTCGCCTCCGTCGACACCGACCACGTCCCGCTGCCCAACTACCTGGAGCGGATGCTCGGCTACTTCCGGGACCCGGACGTCGGCTTCGTCATCGGCCCGCAGGTCTACGGCAACTACGACAGCTTCGTCACCAAGGCCGCCGAGTCGCAGCAGTTCCTCTTCCACGCCCTGATCCAGCGCGCGGGCAACCGCTACGGCGCCCCCATGTTCGTCGGCACGTCCAACGCCGTACGCATCAGGGCGATCAAGCAGATCGGCGGCCTCTACGACTCGATCACCGAGGACATGGCGACGGGCTTCGAGATGCACCGCGCCAAGAACCCGGCCACCGGCAACAAGTGGCGCTCGGTCTACACCCCCGACGTGCTGGCCGTCGGCGAGGGCCCGTCCGCCTGGACGGACTTCTTCACCCAGCAGCTGCGCTGGTCGCGAGGCACGTACGAGACGATCCTCAAGCAGTACTGGAAGGGCTTCGGGACGCTGCCGGCCGGCAAGCTCTTCAACTACACCATGATGATCATCTTCTACCCGATGTCCGCGCTCAACTGGATCCTGGCGGCACTGAGCTGTGCGCTGTTCCTCGGCATGGGCGCCTCGGGTGTGCAGATCGACCCGGCGATCTGGATGATGCTGTACGGCAACGCCTCGGCGCTGCAGATCGGCCTCTACATCTGGAACCGGCGCCACAACGTTTCACCGCACGAGCCCGAGGGCTCCGGCGGTCTGGCCGGCATGGTGATGTCCGCGCTCTCCGCGCCGATCTACGCCCGCTCGCTGATGGACGCCGTGCTGCGCCGCAAGAGCAAGTTCGTGGTGACCCCCAAGGGCGACTCCTCCAGCCCGGACACCCTCTTCGGCACGTTCCGTATCCACCTCTTCTTCATCCTCGTCTTCGGTGGATCGCTCGCCTCGTCGTTCTACCTCGGACACGACCACCCGGCGATGATCACCTGGGCAACCCTGGCCCTGCTGATCACGGCGGCGCCGATCTTCGCCTGGCGGCACGGCATCCGCGCCGAAAAGAAGAAGAAGCGCGGCAAGCGGCGCGCGGACGGGCGGCCGCCCGGCGGGACGGGCGCAGGGGCGGAGCAGTCCCATGTGCCGCAGCAGAAGCCTCACTTCGCAGCCACCGACCAGACCATGCAGATCGCCCTTGGGGGACGTAAGAAATGAGCACGATGCCCGCGCGGCCGAACCACCGCAGGAACCGCGCGCGCCGCATAGCGATAGGCACGGCGGTCATCGTGGCGGTGGCCGGGTTCAATGGGCCCGCCATGTGGCGCTTCGGCTCGGAGCAGTACCACAACTACAAGATCAACAAGCCGGAGTACAAGGCGGCGAACGGCCACTGGGACTACCTCGAGGTCCCGGCCGAGTACAAGATCAATTCGATCCACGCCGCCCTGCTGCACACCGGCAAGGTCCTGCTGATCGCCGGCTCCGGCAACAACCAGAAGAACTTCGACGCCAAGAAGTTCGAGTCGGTGCTCTGGGACCCGAAGACCGACACCTTCAAGAAGATCGCCACGCCCAAGGACATGTTCTGCGCCGGCCACACCCAGCTGCCCGACGGCAAGCTGCTGGTCGCGGGCGGCACCAAGCGCTACGAGAAACTCAAGGGCGACACCACCAAGGCCGGCGGCCTGATGGTCGTCCACAACGAGGACCCGGACGCGCCGAAGACCCTCCCTGCCGGCACCAAGTTCACCGGCAAGAAGAACGGCAGGACGTTCGTCTCCAAGGACCCGGTCCTGGTCGAGAAGGCGAAGAAGGTCTTCGACCCGGCCACGGGCAAGTTCCTGCGCAACGACCCCGGCCTCGGGCGTATCTACGTCGAGGCCGAGAAGTCCGGCAAGGAGTACGAGACCGGCACCGAGGACAACTACCGGGTGCAGGGCCTCAAGGGTTCCGACGCCCGCAACATCTACGGCATCGCGCAGAAGCTCGCCCTCGACAAGAAGGACTTCCAGGGCATCAAGGAGGCCTACGAGTTCGACCCGGTCGCGGAGAAGTACATCACCGTCGACCCGATGAACGAGGCCCGCTGGTACCCGACGCTGACCACCCTGAAGGACGGCAAGGTCCTGTCCCTGTCCGGCCTGGACGAGATAGGTCAGATCGTCCCCGGCAAGGACGAGATCTACGACCCGAAGACCAAGACCTGGGAGTACACCGGACTGATCAGGAAGTTCCCCACCTACCCGGCGATCTTCCTGATGGACAACGGCAAGCTCTTCTACTCCGGCTCCAACGCCGGGTACGGGCCCGCCGACGTCGGCCGCGACCCCGGCGTCTGGGACCTGGACACCAACAAGTTCCAGAAGATCCCCGGCCTCAGCGACCCGGACCAGATGGAGACCTCGGCGACGGTCATGCTGCCCCCAGCCCAGGACCAGCGGTTCATGGTCATCGGCGGCGGCGGGGTCGGCGAGTCCGAGAAGTCCAGCGAGAAGTCCCGGCTGGTCGACCTCAAGGAGGCCTCGCCGCGCTTCGAGGACGGCGCATCCCTCGACAAGGGCACCCGCTACCCGAGCGCCTCGCTGCTCCCCGACGACTCGGTCCTGGTCACCGGCGGCTCCGAGGACTACCGCGGGCGCGGCGGGTCCAATGTGCTCGAGGCCCGTACGTACGACCCGAAGTCCGGCACCTACACGCGGGTCGCCGACCCGCAGGTCGGGCGCAACTACCACTCCGGCTCGGTGCTGCTCCCCGACGGGCGCATCATGATCTTCGGCTCGGACTCGCTGTTCGCGGACGACGCCAACACCAAGCCGGGCGTCTTCGACCAGCGCATCGAGATCTACACCCCGCCGTATCTCTACCGGGACACCAAGCCGGAGGTGACCGGCGGGCCGAAGTCCCTCAAGCGGGGTGACACGGGCACCTTCACCGTGAAGAGCGCGAACGGCGTGAAGACCGCGAAGCTCATGCGGCCCAGCGCGGTCACCCATGTCACCGACGTGGACCAGCGCTCCGTCGCGCTGGAGGTGAAGAAGACCGCGGACGGCATCCAGGTCACCGTGCCCGCCAACCGCGCGCTGGTGCCGTCGGGCTGGTACATGCTCTTCGTGACGGACGACAAGGGCACACCGTCCCAGGGTGTCTGGGTCGAGGTGCCATAGCCGCCGGGGTGCCGTAGTCGCCTCCCGTTCGCACAGCGACCGGTCAAGCCAAGTATCCGGGCGCTGCACCCGGGTCACGCCGTGACCCGCCGGTGAGCCACGAGAGCCGGCCTGAAGGACGTCGGTGGCCCGGCCGGCAGCCGGTCTGGGCCGGGTATACGCATGGCAGAAGGGGTGCC
Source organism: Streptomyces sp. NPDC002889 (assembly GCF_042888425.1). Lineage (NCBI taxonomy): Bacteria > Bacillati > Actinomycetota > Actinomycetes > Kitasatosporales > Streptomycetaceae > Streptomyces > Streptomyces sp. NPDC002889. The sequence continues at coordinate 180,509 of NZ_JBIAPT010000004.1, read as the reverse complement.
CCACCCGGGGGCACCCCTTCCGACGTCGCGTCTACTTGCTGTTGCGGGCCAGCTCGAGTGCGTACTCGGGATACCAGTCGCCGGCCTTGGGGCCGCCCTTGCAGTCGCCGTCCGACTCCCCCGGCCGCTTGATCCACAGATAGCCGTCGACGAGCGGATCACCGGTTTTCGTCGTGGGCGGCTCACCGAGCGAACGCCCCGGCGGGTTGCACCAGTTCTCCTTGGGATCGCCCTGCGTGTACGGGCCGTTGCCGTTACGGCTGGTGTCGATCACGAAGTGCTTGCCGCCGACCTTCGCAGAGAGCTTGCGGCCGAATTCCTTGCTGGCCGCCGTGGTCTGGAAGTTGGAGACATTGACCGCGAAGCCGTCGGCCTTGGCGATACCGGCCCACTGCAGGGGCTCGAAGAGCGAATCGGGCTGCGACCAGCCCGCATTGCCCGCGTCCAGGTACACCGTGGTCGCGGGCTGCCGCTTGAGCCGCTCGATGGCGCCCTTGAGCAGGTCGTACCGCTCCTCGTGGTACTCGTCCGGGGTGCACCCGTCGACCAGGTGCAGCACGGCGTCCGGCTCCAGGACAACGGTGGCCCGACGGTCGCCGATGCCCTTGGCGACCTTGTCGATCCACTCACGGTAGGCGTTGCCGTCGGCCGCGCCGCCCTTGGAGAACTGCCCGCAGTCGCGGTGCGGGATGTTGTAGAGCACCAGCAGCGCATCCCGGTCGGCCTTCTTGGCCGCCTCCGTGAAGCCCTTGGCCTCGGCCTCCGGGTTGTCGGGGCCGATCCACTCGGCGACCGGCTGCTCGGCGATCTTCTTGATCAGCTCGGCGTTCTTGTCGTCGCCGTCCTCGCGATAGGCGACGATCTGCCGGGCCGCCTTCCCGTCGGGGTTCACCCAGTACGGATCGTCCGCCTTGGGCCGCTGGCCCACCGGCGGCTGCTTCGCCGCGTCGCCGTCACCGTCGGAGGAACAGCCGGCCAGCAGCAGAACCGCTCCCGTGGCCGCCAGGGACACGCCCGCCCGGACACGCCGGACGAACAAACTGCCGTACATCCACTCCCCCTTGGTGCACTGTGCTGGAGACCGTCCCCCAGGCTCCCCCCTGGCAGGGCCGGTCGAATCCATCCTGGCACACGCCGGCGGCGGGCCACGAGGCGTGCCTGTGCTTCGTCGAGATCCTGTGACCGGCCGCAGGCGCGGGCGCTCAGGGCTCGGTTACCCCGCTCAGATAGGCCGACACGACCATATGCGCCGTACAGCCGCGGGTGGCACGGTCGACCGTGTCACCACAGGTGATCAGCCGCAGCTCCGCGCGGCCGCCGCCCCGCGGGCCGTAGCCCTTCCGCGGATCGGACCGGTCCCCGCCGAAGACCTGGACGTCGTCGATGGTGAACTCCGCGACCGAGCCGTCGACCCTGGCCACCCGGATCTTCTGGCCCGCACGGGCGGCGCTCAGCCCATGGAGGGCCGTCGGCTCGCTCCCGGTGCCGGCACGCCCGACGAGCAGCGCGGCACCCCGCGCACCCGGACGGGGCCCGCCGTCGTACCAGCCGACGCCGCGCGGCATCCCGTACGGCGGCGGTTCGACCGAGCCCCTCGCGCCGAGGCCGCGGGGGATCACAGGAGCCGTGATGCCCAGGGCGGGGACGTCCACCCGGCTCGGTGCGACAGGCTCCAGCGGCTCGTGCGCCGGGGGCATGGCGACACCCAGCGGGCGGCCGACAGCGGCCACGTCCCCGGTGGTGGGGCCGAAGCTCCCCCCGGGACCTGCGGCGATGTCCCGGCCCCAGAGGCACAGTCCGACCACCAGGACCGCCCATGCCACTCCGGTGAGCAGCCGGCCCGAGCCCGCCGGGCGTTCTTCGCGGGAGGGGGGCATGTCACTCGGCACCCGTACGACGGCGACGGCGCGTACTGCGCAGGGCCACGGCGACGGCCGCCACGCCCGCGAGCACCAGGCCGACCACAGCATCCTTCAGGCCGGGACCGGTGTCCTTCTGGTGGGCGGGGGCCTCGGCGACCGCGGCCCGCGCGGCGGTGGCGGCACCGCCCGCCGGGACGGGGGCCGCGGTGTTCTCGTACGCCTGGTGGGGCCCTGCCTGCCGGGGCGGCATGAGGGGCGGGCCGGGGAGGATCCCGGCGCCACCGTGGGGGAGGAATCGGATCCCGACCTCACCGCCGGGCAGGATCGGGGACGGGGAGAGCCCGGGCTTCACCCCCTCGGCCGCCCTGGCGGCCGCGGGTGGCATCGCCAGGGCGAGCACCGCGGCCGTCCCCGCGGTACGCACAGCAATCGAACCGACGCGCATCGTGAACCTCCTGACATCGTCAGGTTCACGCGCGCGGCCCGTTTCCGCATCCGCAGGAACGGCTCCACGGCCCGCCCAGGTCGCTGACCTGCTCAGATACGGTCGACGAGATCCGCGATCGAGTCGACCACGGTGGACGGCCGGAACGGGTAGCGGTCGACGTCGGCCGGGGCGGTCAGGCCGGTGAGCACCAGGAAGGTCTCCATCCCCGCCTCCAGGCCCGCGAGCACATCGGTGTCCATCCGGTCGCCGATCATCGCGCTGGTCTCGGAGTGCGCGCCGATCGCGTTCAGCCCGGTGCGCATCATCAGCGGGTTGGGCTTGCCCGCGAAGTACGGGTCCTTGCCGGTGGCCTTGGTGATGAGAGCGGCGACCGAGCCGGTGGCGGGCAGCGGGCCCTCCGGGCTCGGACCGGTCTCGTCCGGGTTGGTGCCGATGAAGCGAGCCCCCGCCTTGATCAGCCGGATGGCCTTGGTGAGGGCCTCGAAGCTGTACGTCCGGGTCTCGCCCAGGACGACGTAGTCCGGCTCGTGGTCGGTCAGGACGTACCCGATGTCGTGCAGGGCGGTGGTCAGCCCGGCTTCGCCGATGACGTACGCCGTGCCGCCGGGCCGCTGGTCGTCCAGGAACTGGGCGGTGGCGAGCGCCGAGGTCCAGATGTTCTCCACAGGCACGTGAAGACCCATCCGCGCCAGCCGGGCGTGCAGGTCGCGCGGGGTGTAGATGGAGTTGTTGGTGAGGACCAGGAAGGGCTTCTCGGCCTCCCGGAGCCTCTTGAGGAACGCGTCCGCGCCGGGAATCGGTACGCCCTCGTGGATGAGGACACCGTCCATGTCGGTGAGCCAGGATTCGATCGGCTTGCGCTCTGCCATGGGGGCGGACTCCTGCCGTACGGGGTGTGCGTGCTGGGGCGCCGCGACAGCGCTGTGGCGACGCCCCCAGCGTAGTCAGGATGCCGTGACCTTCACCCCGTCGATCACCCAGTACCAGTTGTTGGCCCCGGTGCAGCGAAAACGTAAGCTCACGGTGGAGGCTCCGGCCGGGACGGCGACGGAGACCGACTCCGGCCGGGAGACGACGTCCGCGGTGTACCTCTTGACGACGGTGGGCGTGCCCGCGTTGAAGGAAGCCAGGACCTGGGCGGTCTGGCTGCCCTCCTGGCGGTAGAAGGTGGTGAAGTCGACTGTGACCGTGCTCTTTCCGCTCACGTTGTACGCGGGGCTGACCAGCGTGGAGTCGTAACCGCCCGAGTTCGCCCTGTCGTCCCACTCGTCGGAGTCGGCGACCGCGAAGACGCCCCGCGCGCGGACGTTGAGCTCACGCCACTGGTCGCGGTGCGTGCGGGACCAGAACTCGTCGGTGGTGAACGACCAGCCGCGCCACTCGGTCACCCCGCCGGTGCCCATGGCGTTGTTGATGACGGACCAGCCGCTGGGCGCGGTGTGCGTGAAGCCGAGGACCGAGGCCGGGATGCCGGTCTCGTCGACGCGGGGCGTCAGGGAGGACTGGAGCGCGTCGAACGGGTCGGCGGAGCGCTCCTGGACCGCCTTGCCGTCCAGCCCCCACGCCGGATCGGGTGTGATGCCGAGCTGCTTGAAGACCGTGGCGGCCACGTCGACCAGGCGGGTGTCGATCGGGCGGGCGCCCGCCGCGATTCCCGGGCCCTGGGCGAGCACGAACGTGCGCCGTTCCTCGATGGAACTGCCGCCGTGGCCGCCGGTGTTCACATGGCCGTGGTCGGTGGCGACGATGACGGTCCAGCGCTCTGTGGCGTACGTCGGGCGGGCCTTGACGGCGGCCCAGAGGCGGCCGACGTAACCGTCCTGGACGGCGATCGCGTCGAGGTACTTCTGACCGGTGCCGAGCGCGTGCGCGACCACATCGGTGTTGCCGAAGTAGACGAAGAGCACATCGGGGTTCTGGTGGCGCAGGATCGACTCGGTGTCGGCGGCGATCGTCGCGTCGTGGCCGGGGTAGCCGTCCGCGTCCCCGTCCAGGACCAGCTTGGCGTCGGCGCCCGGGGTGACGGTGCCCTGGGCGTCCAGCGGCTTCCAGTCGACGGCCGCGTACGTGGAGAGCTCGGGACGCACCTGGGCGAGGCGGGCGAGGAATCCGGGGTATCTGCCGTAGTTCTTGCCGGCGAACGAGTTGTCCTTGACGCCGTGTTTGTCGGGCCAGACGCCGGTGGAGATGGTCGACCAGCCGGGGCCGGAGGAGGTGGCGGCCATCGGGGGCGCGTACAGCAGGGACACACCGTAGGTGCCGTTGGCCATCATCGCCTTGAGGTGGGGCGCGTTCGCGGCGTCGATCCGGTCGTGACGCAGCCCGTCCATGCCGATGACGAGGACCTTGTCCTTGCTGGTGCCGTTCGGGAGGGTGGGGGCGGCCGCGTGTGCGGCGGGGGCAGCGAGTATCTGGGTGGCGGCGACAGCGGCGGTCGCGGCGCCGGCGGCGAGAACGGTGCGGCGTGGTATGCCGTTGATCGGCATGGGTTCCTCCGTCGAAGGGTCGGCGTACACGTGGGACGACCTGCACGCCAACGCCCCTGACGATGCAGGGGCGTTGGATCCGTACGCGTTATCCTTTCGCGACATCTGACGGGTCGCCAGAGGCAGCTCCCGGCCACTCGTGGCGACTTCGCTGCACCGATGGACGACGGACAGGGCGCCTTCGCCGAGGCGGCGCCGGGCGCGTTCGGGTGGGCCGCGGGCAGCTGCTCACAGATCCATGTGGACACTCAGCGGGGCGCGACACGCGCCGTGCGATACGCGTTGTGCGGTGCTTCGGCTCACGCCTGCCGGTCAGCGCCGACCCGAGCCGACGCGCCGCCGGGCCATGAGCACCAGGGCCCCGGCACCGCACAGGAGGATCGCTCCCGCGGCGGCTCCCATCATGACGCGGGTGCCCATGCCGGTGGTGGCGAGCTGGTCGAGGGTGCTGGCCAGCGAGTCCTTCTTCGCCTCGACGACGGCGAACCTGTAGTCGCCGGACGCGCCGACCCAGTCGCCGTCGTTGCCCCGCCGCTGGACGACTGCGGCGTTGACGGTGACCTTGTTGGGCGCGGTGCCGGGGGCGAGCGCGAGTCGGACCTTGACGGTGACGGTCCTGCGGGCCGGGACGACGAACCCGCGGAAGCCTTCGTCGAAGGCTCCGACGAGCTCGTCCCGGCTGGTCCCCTCGAGCACGACAGGACGCCAGCGGGCCTCGGCCTCGTCGTAGAACTCCATGGTGATCCGGTCCGGGGTCAACCCGGGGCTGCTGCCGGTGAGGATGATCACCGGGTGGATGTGCCGGCACATCTCCGGGGTGGTGTTCTTGAGATCCACGGACCATGCCTGCACGCCGGTACCGGGGTGCTGAACACCCGGACCGCCGTGGATGCGGGTGTCGATGGGGAAGGCGGGGTCGGCCGCCTTCCCGCACGTGGGCTGCCGGTCGGCGAACCGGTCGACGGGCCGGGCCTTCGCCCGGGCCTTGGCCGGGTCGGGGGACGGGACTCCGGCTTCGGGGGCCTCGGACGGGCCGACGAGCGGGTCGCCCGGACGGGCCTGGGACCGGCTTCCCGCCCGGACCTCAGCACGGTCGCCCGGACGCCCTTGCTGCCGTCCTGTTTCCGGTACGGCGAGGGCGCCCGCCGCGCGAGCGCCCGGCGCCCGGCCGGCAGCACCCCAGGCGTCGCGTGCCGCCCGCGCCGCGGGCGCGGTCGCCGCGGTGGTCGCGCCTTCGGCGACCGTCGCGGCCGCCGCCGGGCCGGTCAGCGCCACCGGCGTGATCGTGGCCGCGGCAACCGAAAGAGCCAGTGCATTGCGCAGTCGCATAAGGGGCCTTTGCTGCTCGCGGTCCGCCGGGGAGGGGCCCCGGCCATGGCCGGGACCTGCCCCCATCAAATCCGTCCGGCCGCGACCGACGCGGCCCCGTAGGGCCGAACAGCGGCAATACGCCCCACCTATCAGCGTATTTTCGCCCCGCAGCGCTTGGACTCGGCCGCAGAGGAAGCCGGCCACGACCCGCCTCAGCCGCGACGGCGCTCGGACGCCACCCCGCCTCAGCCGCGATAGGACGCGAACGCCACCTCGGCCCGCCCGAACACCGGCGCGAGCACCATCTGGGCCGCGCCCTCGGCGACCCGGTACGCACCACCGCCGGCCGGGGCGACCCGCACCCGGGTGCGGGAGACGAGCATGGCCCGCACCCCCCGGATGAACTCCGCCTCGGCCATGGCGACCACGCGGCCGCCGAGCAGCACCTGGTCGATGTCGAGCAGCTCGACCAGGTTGGCGACGCCGGTCCCGAGCACCCGCGCGGCCCCGGCGATGTCGCCGCGGGCGACGGCGGAAAGGCACAGCACTTCGAGGCACCCCCGTCTGCCGCAGTCGCACGGGGGACCGTCGAGCTGGACGACCTGGTGCCCGAACTCCCCGGCCCCCGTCCGCGCTCCCCGGTACAGCGTCCCGTCGAGGACGAGCCCCGCCCCTATCCCGGTGCCGAGGTGCAGATACGCGAAGGAGTCACCGGTCCCGCGCAGGGAGAGCCCGAGGACGGCGGCGTTGGTGTCCTTGTCGAGAACGACCGGGAGTCCGAGCCGGTCGGCCAGCTCGTCGCGCAGCCGGTATCCGTCCCACTCCGGGAACCCGGTGACCCGGTGGGGCACCCCGGCCAGGTGATCGAGCGGCCCGGGCATGGCGACCCCGACCCCGAGCACCTGCGTCCCCGGCCCTGTCCGCACCCCGCCGACGCTCTCCCCGCCGACAGGCCCCTCACCGACGCTCTCCTCACCGACGCTCTCGCCGCCTTCGGCCTCGTCCAGGAAGTCGGAGAGCAGTTCCTTCACCTCTTCCGCGGCGCGCGCGGTCACCACTTCCGGGCCGGCGCCGAGGTCCAGGGAGACCACCCGGGTGGCCACCCGGGTGCCGGAGAGGTCCAGCAGGACGGCCGTCATCTCGTCGCGGTCCAGCTGCACACCGACCGCGTACCCCGCCGACGGCACGAGGTTCAGCACGGTACGGGGCTTGCCCCCGGTCGATGCGCGGCGGCCCGCCTCCGTCACGAGGCCGTCGTCCCGGAGCCGGGCCGTGATCTTGCTGACGGCCTGGGGGGTGAGGCCCGTGCGCTCGGCGAGTTCGAGCCGGCTGATGCCGCCCTCGCCGGCGGTGCGCAGCAGGTCGAGCACCAGCGCCGCGTTGTGGTTGCGCAGCAAGGGCAGATTGACGCCCAGGCCGGGGCCGCCACCCACGGCTGCCCCCGCACCCGGGCCGCCGCCTGCACCCACGACCTCGCCCGCTGCCCTGATCGCCCTGGTCCTGTTCACCCTCACCCTTCCCATTGTGCGCCCCGCTTGCAGTTTGGCAACAGCGTTGCTTAAGTGGGAGGCATGACTGGTACCGGCTCACCCCTCCGCGTCGGACTCGTCGGCTACGGCCTGGCGGGCTCCGTTTTCCATGCCCCGCTGATCGCCTCCACCGAGGGCCTCGCCCTCGACACGATCGTCACCTCGAACCCCGAGCGGCGGGAGCAGGCCCGCGCCGACCTCGGCGACGGCGTGCGCTTCGCGGACTCGCCGGAGGAGCTGTGGGCGCGCGCGGACGAGCTCGATCTGGTCGTGATCGCCTCGCCGAACAAGACCCATGTCCCGATCGCCACCGCCGCCCTGGAGGCCGGCCTCCCGGTCGTCGTGGACAAGCCGATCGCCGGCACCGCCGCCGAGGCGCGTGAGCTCGCCGCCCTCGCCGAGGCGCGCGGGCTGCTGCTCTCCGTCTTCCAGAACCGCCGCTGGGACAACGACTTCCTGACCCTCCAGCAGTTGATCGCGAGCGGCGAGCTCGGCGACGTACAGCGCTTCGAGTCCCGTTTCGAGCGGTGGCGTCCGCAGCTCAAGGGCGGCTGGCGCGAGTCCGGCGACCCGCAGGAGATCGGCGGGCTGCTGTTCGACCTGGGCAGCCATGTCGTCGACCAGGCCCTGGCGCTGTTCGGCCCGGTCGTGCGCGTGTACGCCGAGGCCGATGTGCGCCGCCCCGGCGCCGAGACCGACGACGACACATTCATCGCGCTGACCCATGCGAACGGCGTCCGCTCGCATCTGTACGTCAGCGCCACCACCGCCCAGCTCGGCCCGCGCTTCAGGGTGCTCGGCTCGAGCAGCGGATACGTGAAATACGGCCTCGACCCGCAGGAGGGGGACCTGCGCGACGGCAGGCGCCCGGCCGCGGGCGAGGAGTGGGGCGTCGAGCCCCAGTCGATGTGGGGCCGTATCGGGGCGGGCGAGTCCCCCCTGACCGGCGGCGGGGGGCCGGTCGAGACCGTGCCGGGCGACTACCCTGCCTACTACGCGGCCATCGCCACCGCCCTGCGCGAGAAGGGCGCCCCGCCGGTCACCGCCCGTGAGGCGGCCGCCACGCTGGACGTCCTGGAGGCCGCCCGCCGTTCCGCCCGTGAGGGCGTCACCGTGGAGATCCCCGTATGAGCAACACGCCCAAGCCCCATCTGTCGGTCGACGAGATCGTCGCCCAGGAAGCCCGGCTGACGCTGCGCCGGTTCACGTACGACGACGCCTGGAAGCTGGGCAGTCTGCTGGTCGAGATGGCGCATCTGCGCGAGGCGCCGGTCTCGATCGACATCCGCCGCGGCGCCCAGCAGGTGTTCCACTGCGCGCTGGCCGGCTCGAGCGCCGACAACGACGCGTGGATCGACCGCAAGCGCCGGGTCGTCGAGCGGTACGGGGTGAGCTCGTACCTGGTCGGGGCACGGCACCGCGCCAAGGGCACGACGTTCGAGGAGCACTCGCGCCTCGACCCGGACCTGTACGCGGCCCACGGCGGTTCTTTCCCGATCACGGTCGAGGGTGTGGGTGTCGTCGGCTCGGTCACGGTCTCGGGCCTGCCGCAGGCCGAGGACCACTCGATGGTCGTCGAGGCACTGGAACGCTTCACCGCGTCGTAGTCCCGCGGGTCCGTGCGGTACGGCGCGCCCTGCCCGCCGTCCCGCACGTCCTGCGCTCACTTGCCCGGCGTACTCACGCGTCCTTGAGTTCCTGGCGCTGCCGCCCGAGCCCCTCGATCTCCAGCTCCACCACATCCCCGGCCCGCAGGTACGGCTTCGGCTCCGGCTGCCCGAGCGCCACGCCCGCAGGCGTACCGGTGTTGATGATGTCCCCCGGGTACAGGGTCATGAACCGGCTGACGTACCGGACGACTTCGGCCACCGGGAAGATCTGGTCCGCAGTGCTGCTGTTCTGCCTCAGCTCACCGTTGACCCACAGCTTCAGCGGCAGGGCCTGCGGGTCCGCCACCTCGTCCGACGTCACCAGCCACGGCCCCAGCGGGTTGAACGTCTCGCAGTTCTTGCCCTTGTCCCAGGTGCCGCCGCGCTCGATCTGGAACTCGCGCTCCGAGACGTCATGGGCGACCGTGTACCCGGCGACGTACGACAGCGGGTCCTCGTCGTCGCCGATGAAGCGGGCCGTACGTCCGACGACCACCGCGAGCTCGACCTCCCAGTCGGTCTTGCGGCTGCCGCGCGGCACGAGGACGGTGTCGTACGGGCCGACGACCGTGTCCGCTGCCTTGAGGAAGACGACGGGCTCGGCCGGGGGCTCGGCGCCGGTCTCGGCGGCGTGGTCGTGGTAGTTCAGCCCGATGCACACGACCTTGCCGATCCGGGCCAGCGGCGGCCCGACCCGCAGCCCGGCCGCATCCAGTACGGGCAGCCCGCCCGCGTCCGCCGCGGCCCTGATGCCCTCGAGCGCGGCAGCGTCGGCGAGCAGCGGCCCGTCGATGTCGCCGACAAGGCAGGACAGGTCGCGCAGCGTCGTCCCGTCAGGATCGAGCAGCGCGGGGCGCTCGGCGCCCGCCGTACCGACACGCAGCAGCTTCATGGTCGCTCTCCCCTGGTCGAGTGCGAACCCGGGCGATGGGTAGCGGCCATCGCCAGGGTTCGGAGGATTGGCTGATCCTCCAAGACACCTGACCACCCCGCAAGACCCTGTTCACAACCTGGACCGTTACGCGGCAGTAGCCAGCGCTCCGGCCGTCGGCATGTCCCGGTACAGGAACGCCCGCTCGATCGCGCTCCACGTCATGCTGGTGACGACGTACAGCGCGGCCGCCAGCGGCACGACGGCCACGGTGACGAGCGTGGCGAACGACAGCAGAGGCATGACCTTCACCATCGCCCCCATGCCGGGCAGCTGCTCCTGGCCGCCGGCCATGGAAGCGGCCGCCATCTGCTGCTGGCTGCGCCGGTAGTTGAACGTGGCCACGGCGGCGACGATCACGAAGAGGGCGACGTAGACGAGACCCGCCCCGCCGAACGCCCCTCCCTGCGTGAGGGCGTCGGCCCAGCGGTCACCGAGGGGTGCGTCGAAGAGGGTGTGGGTGAGCAGGGAGTTCGGCTCACCGCCGATCCGACCGCTGGAGAACAGGTGGTACATCAGGAAGAACGCGGGCGCCTGGAGCAGGCTGGGCAGACAGCCCGCGAGCGGGGAGACCTTCTCCTTCGTGTGCAGCTCGAGCATCGCCTTCTTCAGCCGCTCCGGATTCTTGGCGTGCTTCTTGCGCAGCTCGGCCATCTGCGGCGAGAGGCGGATGCGGGCCTTCTGGCCGCGGGCTGAGGCGCGGGACAGGGGATGGACGGCGAGCCGTACGAGCGCGGTGAAGACGACGATCGCGGCGGCCGTGGCCGAGGCGTGGAACAGCGGCTGGAGCAGGTCGGCGAGCTGCTCGACCAGGGTGGAGAAAACGGACATGAGTGGGATGAGCCCTTCGGGTCTCGTCGTGCCGGGATGCGTACATGGCGGCGTGACGACCCACGGGGGCTGCGTGCTGTGCTTGCTTCCCTACGAGGCCGTCAGGACGGGACGGCCCGGGGCTCGGGGGCGCCTGCGGCCCCTGGCATCGGGATCGCGCTGCGGCAGGAACGCGGTGCGCTGCTCCCGGTCGCGCAGGGCTGTGCGGATGCGCGTACGCGGCACGGCGGGCGCGCTGCGTGCGCTGATGACGGCGCAGAGGACGAGCGCCGATCCGGCGGCAGCGGTGGCGGTGGCCGCGAGCGCGAGGGCGGCAAGGATGCCGCCGCCGTCGATGACGAAGAACTCGACGAGGAGCAGGACCAGCAGCGCGGCAGGGCGCATCAGAGGCCGGACGGGTTGTCCGCTCATGCTGTCGCCCTCCTCCGGCCGCTCGGCTCTCTTCCCCTGCAGACCATACCGACGTCCGGTCGCGCCGGACAGTTCCCGATGGCCGCGACGGGTTCCCGACGAGTGGCGACGGGCTTCCGATGCGTGTTCCCGACGGGTAGGAGTGCCTCCACAGCGTGACGTCAACGTCACTGCCCTAACGAACAGCCACCGCTGCTATCACGTTTTCGTTCATCTCTTGACGCTTTTTGTCGGTACACGGTTGCATTCAGCCACCTCGGCCGATAATGACGCGGCCTGTCCCGGAGGTTGATTTCCACTGATGAACGCACATCTGCGTCGCGCCGCCGCTCTGGCCGCCACCGCCACGATGGCCGTATCGCTCACCGCATGCGCCGAGACGGAGAAGCAGATCCCGCAGACGCTGCGCGACGACCTCGTCGTCGGCCTCCTCCTTCCGGACGACGAAGCTGCCCGCTACGAGAAGTTCGACAAGCCGGTCATCGAGGAGCGGATCGCACGGCTGACGAACAGCAAGGGCAGGGTCCTCTACGCCAACGCCAGGCAGAGCGCCAACGCCCAGGCGCAGCAGGTCGAGAACATGATCAAGAACAAGATCGACGTGCTGATCGTGGACGCGGTGGACTCCAAGGCGATCGCCGGCAGCGTCGAGAAGGCGAAGAAGGCCAACATCCCGGTCGTGGCCTACGACCGCCTCGCGGAGGGCCCGATCGACGCCTACACCTCCTTCGACAACGAACAGGTCGGCCACGTCCAGGGCAAGGCCCTGCTGAAGGCCCTGGGCCAGGCGGCAGGCGACGGTCAGATCGTGATGATGAACGGCGCGGTCACCGACCCGAACGCCGCCATGTTCAAGAAGGGCGCGCACACCGAGCTCGACGGCAAGGTGACCATCGGAGCCGAGTACGACACCAAGGACTGGAAGCCGGAGAACGCCGGCGCCAACATGCAGACGGCGATCTCGGCCCTCGGCAAGGACAAGATCATCGGTGTCTACTCCGCGAACGACGGCATGGCGGGCGGCATCATCACCACCCTGAAGGCCGCCGGCTACACCAAGCTCCCGCCGGTCACCGGCCAGGACGCCGACCTCGCCGCCGTGCAGCGCATCGTCGCCGGTGAGCAGTACATGAGCATCTACAAGCCGTACGGGTACGAGGCCGCCGCCGTGGCCGACATGGCGATCCTGCTCGCCAGGGGCATGTCCCTCGACCTCGCGGCCCAGACCGACGTCGACAGTCCGACCAAGAAGGCCATCCCTTCCGTGCTCGTCCCGGTCATCGCACTGACCAAGGACAACATCAAGGACACCGTCATCAAGGACGGCGTCTACACCGCTCAGGAGATCTGCACCCCTGAGTACGAGACCGCCTGCGACGAGCTCGGGCTCCGCTGACGGGCCCTGGGCCGCGCGTCGGTTGACGGGCCTGGCCGCGCGGTTGACGGGCCCCGGTCGCGTACGACCGGGGCCCGCCAGGGCTGAGATCAGGCTTCGGGGACAGGCGGCCGCCGCGCACGGCAGGACGGCGCCATGGGCGAAGTCCCTGCCCGCGCCGAGCAGTTACCGAAAGAAATCTTGCGAACATGTCATCCGACCGCGGTGCGGGCGGAGTTGTCAGGAGTGGAGAGGCGCCCTCCTCCATGTTCACTCCCGTTCGCAAGGAGATGTTTCGTCCATGACGAGGATGAAGAAGTACGTGGCAGCAGCGGCGGTCGTCGCCGCTGCGCTGGCGGGGGCGCCGGCCGTCGCGCACGCGATCGGATCCGGGTCCGGATCCGCGACCGCTTCCCCGTCCGGCTCCGGACCGGCTTCGGGGAAGTCCGCGGTGCCCGCCGTGCCCGCACCGGCAGCCGCCGATGCGCGCACGGCACCCGCCGCCCAGGCGTCCCGCCCGTCCTCGGGGGTACGGACGGTCACGCCAGGGCAGCGGGTGCAGGCCGCGCCCGGCGTCCAGCTGTGGCTGACCGAGCAGGGCAAGCACTGGTCCACCCCCGACCAGCCCGACCAGTTCCGCAGCGTCGTCGACGGCAACCTCGACATGAGCACCCCCGGTGTCAGCCTGCAGGCGGAGACCGTGGACGGTCCCCGCGGCCGCTCCTACTTCCTGTCCGGCGTGTTCTACGGCTCCCGTGACGCTGCCCGCGTCGACGTCGTCACCGCGAAGGGCAGGCTCACGGCCACGATGGTGACGCTGCCGAACCGCCCCGGCTGGGGTGCCTGGTACACCACCGGCCCGCTGCCCGACAGCACCGCAGGGGACCGACCGGGCAAGGACAGCTTCCTGCGCAGCGTCACCCTGTACGACCGTGCGGGCAAGCAGCTCGCGCGGCTGGACCTGAGCTAGCCGTACGGGGACCCGCACCGCCGGGTCCCCCTGCGCCCGCTTCCCCTCCGTTCCCCCTGTGCCTACGCCGAAGGAATCGCCAGCTGTGATGCAGGAGAGCCAAGGTGAACCCGACGATTTCGCCGAGTTCGCCGTCGTGGCCTGGCCTCGTCTGGTGCGCACCGCGACGTTACTCACCGGCGACTTCCACGAGGCCGAGGATCTCGTACAGACCACGCTGGCCAAGGTCTACTCCCACTTCCGGCGCGTACCGCGCGACGAGATCGACGTGTACGTACGCCGGGCGCTGGTGAACAACAACATCAGCCGGGTCCGCAAGAAGCGCGTCGTCCACCTGCTGATGCCGTTCCTGCCCGAGGCCGCGCACCGCTCCCACGGCGGCCACGCCGAGGCGGTCGAGCACCGCGCGGCGGTGCTGCAGTCCCTGGCCACGCTGCCGGCCCGCCAGCGCGCCGTGGTGGTGCTGCGCTACTGGGAGGACATGAGCGAGCCGGACATCGCCGCGGTCCTGAACTGCTCGGTGGGCACCGTCAAGACCCACGCCCGGCGCGCGCTCCAGGCTCTTCGTTCCCACCCCCTGTTCGCCGAGGACACGTCCCACTCCGGAGCACCCCGATGACTTCCCGTTCCGATACGGAGCGCCTGCGTGAGGTGTTCGCCGACACCGCCCACGACATCACGCCGTCACCGGTCCCCCTGGCCTCGATCGCCCGGGCGGCCCGTACCCGCCGTCGCCGCCGTGCCGCGGGACTCGCGGTCGGCGCAGCCGTGCTGCTCGCGCCCCTGACCGTCACAGCGGCCCACTTCTCCTCGTCCGACCACGTGGTCGTACCGCCTGCCACGCCCGACCCCACTCCGACGACCGCCCGCCCCTCGACGCCCCCGCCCCCGGACAAATCCCCCCTGCGCCTGGTCACGCCAGGCCAAAGACTGCGGGTCGCGCCGGGCACGGAGCTGTGGCTGACGAAGGAGGGCAAGCACTGGTCCAGCCCCGACCAGCCCGACCAGTTCCGCAGCGTCGTCGACGGCAACCTCGAGACGAGCACCCCCGGGATCAGCGCGCAGACCGAGTCCGCGGACGGGCGCTACTTCCTCTCCGGGGTCTACTACGGTTCGCCCGACGCGGCCCGCGTCGAAGTCGCCACCGCCGACGGACCGGTCACCGCCACCCTGGTCACGCTGACCGACCGCCCCGGCTGGGGCGCCTGGTACGCCACCGCGCAGAGCGGCGAAGGGGCGGGCGAGGACTTCATCCGCAGCGTCACGCTGTACGACACCGCAGGCAAACCACTCAGCGAGCTGCCGCTCGCCATGGGCGGCGGACCCTCCTGACGCGCCCTCCTGACGCGGCCCTCCTAACGCGGCCGCATCGAGACGAGCTTCCCCCAGACCACGAGCCGGTACCTGGAGCTGTACTCCGGCGTACAGGTGGTCAGCGTCAGGTAGTAGCCGCGCTCGCCGTACCCGGCGGCGGGCTTCACCAGACTGCGCGGGACCGGCGCGATGACGCCGGTGTCGCGCGGCGTGGTCCGCGGGAGCGCGGTGTCGACGGCGTACACGAAGACGGCGTCGCGGGTCGCGACCTCGATCCGGTCGCCGCCGCGCAGCCGGTCGATGTACCGGAACGGCTCCCCGTGCGTGTTGCGGTGCCCGGCGACGGCGAAGTTCCCGGCCTGCCCTGGCTGCGCGGTCTGCGGATAGTGCCCGACATACCCCTTGTCGAGGACGCCTCGCTTCCCGATGCCCTGCGCGACGGGTGCGGTGACGCCGAGCCGGGGGATGCGCAGGACGGCGTAGGCATGGTCCCAGCGGCGCGGTGACGGCCGCCCGTTCCCGCCCCCGGCCTGCTGCTCCCCCTGCCTCCCACCTTCCCGCTGTCCTTTCCCGTCCCCCGCCCCTGTGCCGCGCCCTGCCCCCGTATCGCCCACCGTCTCCCGCCCCCGGTCCCGCTCCCACTCCCGCTCCAGGACCTGCACCTGCCGCCGGGCGTCCTCCCGGGCCTGCCGGTTGGTCCACCAGAGCTGATGGACGACGAGGAGGAGGACGACGACGCCGAGGGTGACGGCGACCTCGGCGGCGGCCCACAGCCCCCGCGCAACGGCCACCCGCCCGCGCCGCCCCTGCACCACAACTCGTAGCTCCCGCACGGGCGCAGGGTAGGGGCCGCCCCCTCAACTCACCAGCACTCGGCGCCACTCACACCACTCACCGCCACCCGCCGCCCCGTACAGCAGTACGGTGTTCTGCATGCGCCCCGACACGCCTGCCGACCACATCGCCGAAGCCGAGCGCCTGCTGCGTACCGCCGCGCAGTACCCGCAGGACGACGAATCGCTGCTCCTCCAGGCCGCGGCCAACCTCGAACTGGCCGGCGACCGCGAACGCGCCTCCTCCCTCTACGACCGCCTCCTCGCGTCAGAGCCCGAGCACCCCGCGCTGATCAAGGCGCTCCAGGCGGCGAACCTCTGGGAGTACGGCCACGAGGCCGAGGCCCGCGCCCTGATCAACGGCATCCGCACCTCGGCCCCGTCCGAGGCGGCGCCCTGGGAGATCATCGCCGAGACCCTCGAGTCCCACGACGAGCTCGAGGCGTCCCACGAGTGCTTCACGACAGCCCTGACCCTGCTGCTCCCCGAGGACGACGAGGTCCCGTACGCCACCCAGCCCCTGCTCACCGGCCGCCACCGCGTCCGCCGCCTCCTGGGCCTGGCCCACGACGACTGGGACACCCTGGCCGACCGGGTCCACACCGCCCACACCCCGGACGTCACCCTGGACGAACTCCACGACCCGAAGCGCCTGTGGGTACTCGGCTCGGACAACCCGGCCGAACTGAAGGCGGAGATCGTCCGCCTCCGCTCGGAACTGGGCTCCTACCGCTCGGCCCTGTCCCGCCCCTTCCCGGTGGCGGTGCTGCACTGGCCGGCGACGGAACTCGCGGAGCTGGTCGAGGCCTACCCCGAGCTCGAGTCCGAGTACCCGACCCACCCGTCCCACCTGACGGACATCGAGGCCTCCCTGCGCGACCTCGCGGCGACGGGCACGGAGAACCTGGGCATCGTGACGGGCACGGTCCCGTCCTACGAGGCCTTCGCGGCCTCGGAACAGTCCTCCCCGTCGATCACGGACCTGCTCCCCCAGTACGCCACGACCCTGGCGGCCCGCGGCCGCGCGGTGTCGTGGCCCCCGGCGAAGGGGGCACCGTGCTGGTGCGGGTCGGGGACGGCGTACCGGGACTGCCACGGGGTGTGAGCCCCCACGACCTCGCCGCGCAAACGCATGGTGGAGACTGTTTGCATGCGCCCCATTCCATCGTCACCGGCCGTCACCGCGCGCATGAGTCGCCAGGCGTCGCGTGACACGACACAGGAGTTGGCCGTTCGTCGACTGCTGCACGGCGCTGGCTTGCGCTACCGGCTGCACGTCGCCGTTCCGGGGATGCCGCGCCGGAGCGTGGACATTGCTTTCCGCACGCTGAGGATCGCGGTGTTCCTCGACGGCTGCTTCTGGCACGGCTGCCCGGAGCATGCCACGAGTCCGCGGGCGAATGCGGAATGGTGGCGCTCGAAACTCGACCGGAACATGGCACGTGACCGTGAGACGACCGATCACCTTCTCTCCGAGGACTGGACGGTCCTGAGGTTTTGGGAGCACGAGCCGGCCGAGGACGTCGCGCGCCGGATCTCCGCCGCTGTGGCGTCCAGGCGGTCGTCCCCGAGTGGGTCCTGACCCACTCGGGGACGACACCCGGCGCACTCGCCCCGGCCTTGTGTCGGCTGGGGCGAGTGCGGGTGCTCTCCTCCACCTGTCTCACGACTCCCAGCACGTGTGAGGTGGATCGTGACGTCGTTTAGTTCACCGGTGAACATCTCACCCAATAGGGTGTACGCACCATGTGTGAGGGGTGTGCCGATGTGCGTCCGGGACTGCCTGCGTCGATCACGGAGCACTCCGCGGCAACAGCACGGCTCTGCGGCAATCGGCTTCGGCGAACAAGAGCGGGGGACGGTCGACTTCCATGACCGAAGAATTCGACGGCATGTACGAAACCTTCAAGGCGATCTTGGACACGTTTCCCCCTGCTGAGGCGGTCAAGCGGCTGGAGCAGTTCGGCATCAGTCCGGACATCGTCCAGCAGATCCGTGAGCGGCACGAGCAGCAGACCATCCGCATCAAGGAGCTCGAGGAACCGCACGCGGTGGTTCTGGGCAACCGCGACACGTGGTACACAGGTCCGCAGGCCAAGGACAAGTGCTGGCCCGCAATCGTGGACCTGCTTCACAAGGACGGCTGGCCCCAGGAGCCAGCGATCCAGAGCCTTGATGACTCCTCCACCCGCGTCGTCTCACTCCTCAACCATCCGAAGGAGAAGGCGTTCTCCACCCGAGGCCTCGTCGTCGGGTACGTGCAGTCCGGCAAGACGACCAACTTCACCTCGGTCATGGCCAAGGCGGCCGACCGCGGCTACAAGCTCTTCATCGTCCTGGCCGGCATCCACAACGGCCTTCGGCGCCAGACCCAGGCCCGACTGGTGCAGCAGCTCGTGGAGCCGAATCCCTCGATGTGGTCCCAGCTGACCGGACTCGACAAGGACTTCACGCCGCAGGAGAACCCGGCCTCCTACTTCGGAAAGAGCAACAAAACGCGCGTGGTGTGCGTGGTGAAGAAGAATGCCACGGTACTGCGCAAGCTCGCCCGATGGCTCGAGAAGGCGTCCGACTACCTTGAGGACTGCCCAGCTCTGATCATCGACGACGAAGCCGACCAGGCCACCGTTGCTACGAAATCGATCAACCCACTGATCCTGGACATCATGGGCTCCCTGCCGAGGTGCGCCTACGTCGGGTACACGGCTTCGCCGTTCGCGAACCTGCTGATCGACCCGAGTGCCAAGGACCTGTATCCCGAGGACTTCGTCGTCAACCTTCCCAAGCCCCAAGGGCACTTCGGTACCGAGGTCCTCTTCGGGCGCTACGCGCTCGACGGTGAGGACCCGGAGCAGGTCGACGACGGTTACGACATGATCCGCTCGGTCCCCGAGGACGACGTGCCGTGCGTGCGCCCGGGGACGAGGGCCGACATCGAAGGCTTCGAGCCTGTCATCACCGACACCCTGCGTAAAGCCGTCGAGTACTTCTGGCTGGTCACGGCCGCACGGCGGATACGTGGTACCGGCACCCCGCACAGCACAATGCTGATCCACACCAGCGTCAACACCGCTGTGCACAACAGCTTCAAAAGGCCGCTGGAGCATCTGCGTGAGCAGTCCGCGCGGTCCTTGGCAGACGCCGGCTTCCTCTCCAGGCTGCGTGACCTGTGGGAGCAGGAGACCGACCGCGTACCGGCCGAGGACTTCAGTGAGAGGAAGGTGCCGTTCGAGCAGTTGGTGCCCGAGCTGCCGGGAGTCCTCAGCAGTTGTCGCGTCATCATGGACAACTCGAGCAGCGAGAACCGCCTCGACTACGAGAACGGTCAGGTCGTGGCGATCGCCGTGGGCGGTAACACCCTCTCGCGGGGGCTGACGCTCGAGGGCCTTTCGGTCAGCTATTTCGTCCGCGCCGTCTCGGCTTACGACACCCTGTTGCAGATGGGACGTTGGTTCGGCTTCCGGAACGGCTACGCCGACCTGCCCCGGATCTGGATGACGGACGAGCTGACCGAGTGGTTCCGGCACTTGGCCACTGTCGAGACCGAGATGCGCCGCGACATCGACATCTACATGACCGAGGACGAGACCCCTCTCACCTTCGCCGTCCGCCTGCGTACACATCCTGCCCTGCGTGTGACCGCCGCTGCCAAGATGCGCAATGCCGTTACGGCGGCCTCGTCCTATGGCGGCAAGCGGGTCCAGACCCACTATTTCCACACCAACGCCGATTGGCTGCGCGGGAACATCGAGGCCGCCCGCGACCTGGTCGCTGCCTCGCTCACGAACGCAGTCAGGATCGAGGAACGCTCCGCAGAAGGCCGGTACGTCTTCCGTGACGTGCCGCACAACGTCGTGACCGACTTCCTGTCGAGCTACCGGTTCCATGAGAAGTCCCCAGAGAACGACGCTGACCTGATCATCGATTACATCCGGAAACGAGTCGCCACAGCCGGCTCGCTGGGCCGATGGAACGTGGCAATCGTCGGCAACCTCAGGGGAGAGAATGACTTCACTTTTGCTCCCGGCGTGACCGTCGGACGCAACATCCGTGCCCGCCTCGACGTCACCAACCCCGCCCCGGACTTCGCCGACATCAAGACGCTGATGAGCCGTCGCGACGCCGCAGTGGACCTGGACGGGGACACGGCGAAGCTGACCGAAAAGGGCATCATGGACATGCGTCGCGCCAAACTTCCGGATACCGGTCTGCTGGTCCTGTACCCGATCGACAAGGTGTCCGAGCCGAGCCCGTCGAAGAAGCTGCGTACGCCCCTGAACGCCGAGGAGCACGTGATCGGTGCCGGCCTGGTCTTCCCCGAGCCGCGGGACGGAGACAGCGAGGTGGAGAAGTACATCTCCGCCGACCTGTCCAACGTATGGATCGAGGAGGAGGACTACAGCCTCCTCGACAGCGAGGACGCATGAACGACGACGCACTCCGCAAGCTCGTCGAGGAGCGCTGGGCTGTGCTCGATGCCGAGCAGACGACAGGTGAAAGTCGCCTGCGAGTCTCCCAACTGCCTGTCGTCGCCGAGCACGGCCCGCTGGCGGTGGCCGTCGACCACGACGGACACCGCCATGTCCTGGTGCCGATACACGCTCACCGCAAGATCCGTCCCGGCCTCGACGGTCCGGTGCTGCGGTTGCGCAAGCGGGCGCTTGAGGACGAGGAGACCTACCAGACCTACGCCGATCTCGCCTGCCTGCGGAACGACCTCAGCGATCTGTTCACGGAACTGTGCGTGGACGTGCTGGGCGCGGTCGAAGGGCTGCCCGAGAACCCCGTCAAGGCGCTCTATCGTGTTCTCGACCGCTGGAAAGCCCTCTTCCGAACGCAGCAAGCACCGCTAGGGCCGGAGCAACTCGCTGGACTATTCGGCGAGTTGACCGTTCTCAACCGGCTTCTCGAGAAGGACCCCAGCGCACATCGGCTCTGGCGCGGCCCCGAGGGGCACCGCCACGACTTCTCAGCCGGGACCACCGCCGTCGAAGTGAAGTCGAGCACGGGCGGCGAGGGGCGGAGGCCACGAATCCACGGGCTCGACCAACTCGAAGTACCGGAAGGCGGGACGCTCTGCATGGCCTGGTTCCGGCTGCAGGGCACCACCGTGAACGGTTCTGGCATTGCGTTCGTGGACCTGGTCGCGCAGACGCTCCGGTTGTGCGACGACGAGGGTGCGCTCCTCGAACTGCTCGCAGGTGCCGGATACAGCGCGTCCGACGCCGACCGCTACCACGATGTGCGCTTCGTGATCAGCGAGGAGAGGTGGTACCGGGTCGACCCCGATTTCCCCGGCTTGACCGGCCAGGCACTCGTCGCGGCAGGCGTGCCGGTTTCGGCGCTGGATGTCGAGTACACCATCGATCTGTCCGGTGAGATCCCCGTCCCTCTGATGCCTGGTCAGGTAGCCCAAATGATCGACAGCTTGATCAAGGAGTCCGCGTGACGGAGCCCCGCTGGTTCTCCCAGCCCTATCCGCCGGAAGGCGCGAGCGCCGCCGAAGGCATCCGTAATCAGCTCGGGCGCCCGGAGCTCGACCTGCTCACCATCCTGGTGCGCGAGTCCGCCCAGAACAGCTGGGACGCACGTCTCAGGACGTCCTCCTCTCCGGTCGACTATCGCATCGACACGTGGACGGTCGGCCCGGCGCATGCCAGCGTGTGGCGAGAGCTTCTGCTCGACGGCGCACCTGTGGGCACGGAGAAGTTCCCGCTGCGCGAGACACTCAAGCGCGGCCCGGCCCGGGTCCTCGCCGTCTCCGACCGCGGCACCCGAGGACTCGGAGGACCCACTCGCGCCGACGAAGCCGTGGGCGCCAACCGCGACTTCGTCTCCTTCATCCGCAACATAGGCGAGCCGCGCGACGCCGCGCTGGGCGGCGGCACCTACGGCTTCGGCAAGGGCATCTTCTACTTGCTGTCCAAGTCCGGAACCGTCCTCGTGCACTCCCGCTGCCGTACCGCGCAGGGAGGCCACGAAACGAGGCTCATCGGCTGCACGCTCTGGAAGAGCTACGTCGCAACCGAGGCCGAAGGGGACCGCCGGTACACCGGTCGACACTGGTGGGGCGACGTGTCGGGGGACGTCGTCGAACCGCTGGTCGGCACGGAGGCGGAGGCCACGGCTCAGCGTCTGGGGCTCAGACCCTTCGGGCCCGAGGAGACCGGGACGACCATCATCGTCATCGATCCGAACCTGGACGAGCTCGAGCCTGCTGCGGCGGCCGATTACCTGGCCGACACCATCGCCTGGCACCTCTGGCCCAAGATGATCTCCACGGGCGGCAACTCTCCCGCCATGCGCTTCACCGTCACCAGCGACGGCATCGAACACCCCGTGCCGGATCCACGAGAGACCCGTCCGCTAAACATGTTCGTCGCCGCCTACGAGATGATGACCGGCCAGGACGGCAGCGATCTGGGGTGCATGAAACCCAAGCGGCATCTCGGGCGCCTCGGGCTGGTGAAGCGGATCATGCCGCCCCTGGAGCCGACCCGCGCCTCCCGCATGCTGGACATCGAGGACCTCGTCCACCACGTGTGTCTGATGCGACCCGCCGAACTCGTCGTCACTTATCGTCCGGGACCCAAGCCGCCCAGTGCGAACCAAGGTTACGCCGGCGTCTTTCGGGCCGACGAGGCCATGGACGAGATCTACGCAAAGGCCGAACCGCCCACGCACGACGCCTGGAACCCGCAGTCGCTGGAGAGACCCGAGAGCACTTTCGTGCAGACGACGTTCCGGCGCATCAGTGAGGCTTTGGACGGACTGCTCTCCCTTGGTGGGGTCGCGCGTCCCGGGGCCAGCAATGTCGCGTTGGGCGCGGCCAGTTCGCTGTTCTCCGGGTTGGTCGGCGGAGCCTGGGGGATCGGCGGAGCCACTGCCTACTCCAAGCCCGGCAGCACTGCCACCCGTGCCTCGAAGGAGAACGAGGAAGAGAACCTGCGCCGGCCGACCTCGGGCCGTCCCGTTCCCAAGGGGGCCCATTCCGATACGGAACAACCAGCCGCCGCCGACTGGACCGCCGGCCCAGGCGGAACCGGCACGGCGCGCCGTCGTCCGCGCGTCCAATACGTCGGCGAGCCGTACTACGACGATCGCGGCGACGATTCGGTACTTGTCCAGGAGTTCCGGCTGCCCGTAGCGGGTCCGCAGCGGGTACGGATCGACCTGGCCGTCACTCTCCCCGGCACCGGAGGGAGGGAGACGGATCCCCCCATCGGAGCGAGCATGCCGGTGCTCATCGCCTGGGAAGACGGTGACGGTCTCCAACACGCCCCAGAAGGATGCGTGATCGAGGGCGGTGAGTCCGTCTGGCGGGCTCTGGTGCGTCCGGCCCCGGACACCATGACCGAGATCGGCATCAAGGTCGAGGCGGTGAAGGGCTCGTGAGTCGGCGCGTTCTTCCCTATCGCATTCCGTCCGAAGGTGTCGTCCTCGCCGAGGGGTGGTTGCTGGTGGCCGAGGACGGCGAGGTCGCCATGCCCGAGGCGCTGCCGGACTGGGACTATCAAATGGACCTGCATCTGCGCAGGACCGTCCGTGTCGACCTCGATCGGGCGCGATCGCAGTCGGGCCTTCCGACCGACGCGGCGCTCGCACTCGCCGTGGTGTGGACGGCCACCGGGTCCAGCCTCAGTGGACCGGCGGAACACGCGCGCTTGACGGCGAGCGGCGTGATCACGGCGGAATTCGATGTCCGCCTCCGCGGTGCCGACCTCGGTGGCCTGCTCCTCCTCGACACAGCACTCGTCCTGGCCGAGCGCCGGACCGATGCCCGCCCCTCCTCGCCCCGCCGGGCCGGCTCCGTGCTGTGGAGCGATCGAGAGTCGCTGCGCCTTCAGGGCGACGCGCCGCAGTTCCCCATGGCGGTGATCGACTTCGCTCGGACATCCTTCCCCGATGACGCAGCCTGGCACCTGCAGATCAGCGGTGGCCTGGAGAGCGCAACCATGGGGTCCCTGCTCCTGCTCGTGAACGAACGGAACACGGTCACCGCCACCGCATTCGAGAACGCGGGCAAGCCACGCCCGATCGATCGGATCGTGCTCTCTGCGGTGTATGCGGACGCCGCCCGAATCATGATCGAGCATGCACTCGGCAACGGCGACTTCGCCGAGGACGGCGACTTCCCCGACGGCTCACTGGGTGCCACCCTGCTCAGTCTGTTCGACCAGCTCTTCCCGGGGCAGTCGGTCACCGACATCCGCCTGCGTCAACGACAGTCTCCCGCCTTGTTCGCCTCGGATCTGCAGGCGGCGGTCAAGATCTTCGAGGTGCCATGATGAGCTTCCTCTACCCACGGTTGCTTGCCGAACAGGCCGGACCGCTTTTCGAGGAGTACCGGCACCTGACGATCGGCGAACTCACCGGTCGCGTAGCCGTCGCCCATGACTCGTCGGTGTACGTGGCCACGGGCGGCGACCGTGTTTCCGCTGCTCGGCTCCGGGAACTACGCGGAGGCGTCCTCGAGCTCGCCGCACGGGCAGGCTTCCCCAACGACTCCGACCGCGCACGCAACGCCGATTTCGACCTCGAACTCGCCGCTCTGCTGCATGCCGAGATGGGAATGGTTCCCGCAGAGGCCGCCTCCCGGGACGTCTGGGCCTTCCTCGCCCTGGTTCTGCTCCCGGACGTCGCCTTCTGGCGCTACCCCCAGCCGCCGAAGGATCGTGTCCTCGGCACGGACCTCACCCGGCACGTCTTCGGCCGTTTGTGGTGGCGCGCCCAGCTCGTGCGCTCACCTGACGCCCCGGAGCCGTACGGCGCTCTCAAGATCCTGGGCGAAGCCGCATTCGACCAGATCTACGCACGACGAGCCGCGCTCGGCGGAAGTCCGCACATGGTTCGAGCCATCCTCCGCGTCTGGAACGACCTCGACCTGGCTGGCTTCAACGAACGTGAGGCCCTACGCGACTTCCTCAAGAGACTGCTCCGGCTCGCCCCGTTCGTGCTCTTCGACGGCATCGAGGAACACGCCTTGGACGACGAACTGCGCACGGTCGCCCAGGAGTCTGTCGATGCCCAGCGCCGCCCGTCCTCCCCCGCCGGAGTCGACATCGCGCGGAGACGGCAGGACATCGCCCGAAACCACGTTGCCGATGAACATTCCGCGACCGATCCCCGTCGATTCAGGTCGATGGAGATCTGTGCCGGGACCGGAGCGCAGGCCCTTGGGCTCGAGCGTGCCGGGTTCGATCCGGTACTGCTCATCGACAGCAAGGCCGATGCCTGCTTCACGATCGACCTCAACCGGCCCAAGTGGGATGTGGTCTGCATGGACGTCGTGCACTTCCAGCCCACTATGCGCCCGGAGACGCTGGGCATCGATCTCCTCAGCGGTGGACTCCCTCGCGTGAAATCCTTGGCCACCGTCGGCCGCGACGAGGACAGGGAGGAGCGCGGCATCCTCAGGGCTGTGATCCGCCTGGCACGCGACATCGGACCGAGGGCCGTACTCCTGGAGAACGTCCCGGACCTGGTCGAGAGCCCGAACTTCGATGCCGATCGCTCGTGGATCGAGAACGAGCTCCGGAATGCGGGCTACCAATCGAGCTGGCGAATCCTCAATGCCGCAGACTTCGGCGTGCCGCAGAACCGCAGCAGCGGCTTTCTGGTCGCTCTTCAAGCCCCGTACTTCTCCCGATTCTCCTGGCCTGAGCCGGACGACATGCCACCTCCGACCGTCGGCCAGGTACTCGGCCCCTCCATGTCCGCAAGTGGCTGGACCGGCGCGGAACGCTGGATCAAGGGAGCAGACCGCATTGCCCCGGCTCTCGTCGGAGGCTCCGACCGCCGTGGTGGTGCCGATCTCGGTCCCACCGGCAGCAAGAAGGCGTGGGCTGCGCTCGGTGTGAACGGCAACAGTCTCGGCGACGCCCCGCCGGACGCCGACTTCCCCGCCGACGGCATGCCCAAGCTGACCATTGCCCAGACCGCGGTGCTCCAGGCGATACCGACGGACTGGCGCTTCTTCGGTGGCAAGACCTCCAGATACCGCCAGATCGGCCACGCCATGCCTCCGCCCCTCGCGACAGCCGTCGGACGGGCAATCGCCGCGGCTCTCCGAGGCTAGGATCACCCCATGCACACGCCCCGCCCCCTGGACCTCGTGCCCATCACCGTCGTTGATCTGTTCGCCGGCTGTGGTGGCTTCACCCAGGGGTTCCACGAGTTTCGACCGGAGGGGGCTCAGGCCGGCCAACCGGCCTTCCACAGCATTGCTGCCGTCGAGCACAACGCCGCGGCAGCTGCCACATACGCTGCGAACTTCGGAAGTGGCCGACAGGACAAGAGGCTTCCGCCCGCCCGTATCCACTTCGGGGACATCGAGAAGTGGGAACCAACACCGGAGGCCCTCCACGCGGACGTGGTGGTCGGAGGACCGCCCTGCCAGGGGTTTTCCGCCTTGAACCGTGCAAAGAAGGGCAGCGAGCGTAACCGCCTCTGGGAGGAATACGTCCGCATCGTTGCTGAAATTCGCCCAAAGGTCTTCGTCATCGAGAACGTGGACCGTTTTCTCAAGTCGGACGAATTCCGCAATCTGTTGGCTCAGGTGGAGGAAGGCGGCCTGCTCGCCGAGTACCGACTCGTCGATCCTCCCGGCCACGAGCCGAGCGAGACGGACGAGCAGAAGAACAAGCGTTATCTCCTCAACTCCGCCGACTACGGTGCAGCCCAAGCACGGCGGCGAGCCATCGTCATCGGCGTACGTCGCGACATAGTCGACGGTCGCACATTGACGTACCCCGTCCGGACACATGTCCGGCGCCCGAAGCACAGCACCGGCATCTCCCCCCAGCCACTCGAGGTCTTCGACGCAGGGCGGCCCTCGTACTGGGAAGCCGTGGACAGCGTTTTCGACGAATCCGAACGGCTCGCGCTGCAAGGCACAGAACTGCCGGACGTCAAGGAGTACATCGCTGAGATCGACGCAGTGCTCCCCGGTGTTTTCGCGACTTCCGATCTCCACTTCGGCCGTAATCCAAGGCCGCTTTCCATGGCGCGCTACAAAGCCATCCCCCCGGGGGGAAATCGCAAGGACCTGCGGGGCAAGTGGTTCACGGTGGACGAGTTCGGCAAGATCCACATCCTCGACAACCCGAATCCCTCGGGCGTGCGGACACCGGTCAGCTATTTGTCGACCGCGAGTTGGGACAACCACAACACCGGCACCGGCGACGTGATGGGCCGGCTGCGTCTGGGCGAGCCGTCGGTCACCATCCGAACCGAGTTCTTCAAGCCCGAGAAGGGTCGCTACCTCCACCCGACAGCCGCGCGTCCGATCACCCATTACGAGGCCGCTCGCATCCAGGGTTTCCCCCCTGGATTTCGCTGGTGCGGCTCGAAGACCGACATTGCGACTCAGATCGGCAACGCGGTACCCATCCCCCTCGGCACGGCCATTGCCTCGGCGCTTCACTCCTACCTGCGCACCTGATCGAGACAGTGTCCGCCCGCCTGTGAGATCGGTCATTCAACAAGGGATCACCGGGGACACGGGGCACGAACCGTGATGCTTGATCCAGTTCGCGCTTCCCGGCTTCCAGCGCATCCACACTGGGGCTGATCTTCACGGCACCGCTCCGCGCGCCTCGTTGACCGACGCTTCCCCCGCGTCCGCATGCAGCTGCGCCTGGCCCAGCGCCTCGTCTGGGTCGCAGCCGTGGGCTTGAAGCCATTGGAGGAGGTCGGCCATCACGTCGATCGCCGCCTCTTCTGCAAAGGTCAGGTTCAGGCGCGTCGTGCCCGACCTGGACAGACGCGCAGCGCCGTACAGGCCGAGCAGCGCCTCAGCCCGAGCGATGGCGGGGCTACTTACATGGCCGTTGGGCGAGGTGAGCCCGGTGGACAACTCGCACCACGTGACCTTCGAGTCGGCACGGAGGATGACGCCCCAGCGGTCGGCCGTGGCCTCCACCAAGGCCATGCCTCGGCCGGACTCGTCGTCGACCTGTGCCGAGATCAGCGTGGGCAACGGCCGGGTGTCGGGGTCGTGCACCTCGATGCGGAGGTGCGTCCCGTTCATGGAGACCGCGAGCGTGGTTGGCGTGTCAGTACCGACATGCCGAATCACGTTGGCAACCAACTCGGTCACGCAAAGCTGAGCCGCGTCAACCAGGGACGAGAGGCCCCAGCACTTCAGATGGAGACGCATGACCCTCCGCAGGCCGGCCAGCTCTGCCGCCTCGGCCAAAAAGGGCAACTCCCAGGCCTTCCTGGGCACTTCAACTCGACACGCATCCATGTCCATCCACCCCTCCTCCATACGCACAACCGATCGCTGTACGTAGCGTGATGCCCTCATATCGTGACGCTGGAACTCTCAAAATGGAACTCTCACGGCATGTCTATGGGAGCGCGCATGGCCGCTTACGCCCCCGGCGCACGCCGTCTTGTCTCCCCGGTGCGATGGAGGCACGCTCTGAGTGATCGACACGGAGGGCCTTGACCATGGCAGTTGGACCGACCACCCGCAGGCGACAACTCGGCGCCGACCTGCGCCGCCTCCGGGAGCGCAAGGGCCTCACCCTTGAGGACGCGGGCGCGCGCGTCGGCATCTCGAAGGCGACTCTCAGCCGCTACGAGACCAAGGAGGGGACCGTCAAGTGGCCTGCTGTTGACGCGCTTTGCCGTGAGTACCAAGCCACGGAGGAGGAGCGACAGTCCCTCGTCGAATTGGCGAAGGGCGCGAAGATTCAAGGGTGGTGGCGATCCCTCGCCGACCCGATCCCCGAGTCGATGAACCTCATGCTGACGCTTGAGGACGAGGTTGTACGAGAGGACCACTACGCCAGCATGTACGTCCCCGGGTTGCTCCAGACCCGCTCGTACGCCGAGGCGGTCCACCGCGCATCCGAGATGCGATGCAGCGATCAAGAGATCGCGCACATGGTCGACATCCGCATGAAGCGCCAGGAACTACTGACCCGAGAAGACCCGCCCCACATCTGGGCTGTGATCGACGAAGCGGTCATTCGGCGCCTGGTGGGCGGACGCGAGACCATGCGGAAGCAGTTGCAGCACCTGATCTCGCTGACGGACTCACCACACATCACCATCCAGATACTGCCGTTCGCGAGCGGCGCGCACGCCGCTGCCGTCGGCAGTTTCGTCATCCTGGGAGGGCCTGCACCTGAACTCGATGTCGTGTACGTGGACATCATCGGCGGCGGTCTCTTCATGGAGAAGCCCGAGGAACTCGAGCGCTATAAATTGGCGTTCGAATATCTGCGCGCCCAGGCGTTGGACATCCCTTCGTCGGTCGCGCTACTCGACGCGGCAGGCAAGGAGCTGTGATGGATCGCGAAGACCTCCAGTGGTTCAAGTCCTCGTACAGCGGTGGCAGCGGTACCGAGTGCGTGGAGGTCGCGCGACCGGCCACCGTTACGGCCGTACGCGACAGCAAGGCCCCGCACAGGGCACGGCTTTCGTTCTCCGGTCCGGCGTGGGAGGACTTCGTCGGTGCAGTCGCCGAGGGCCGACTGCGTTGATCCCGGCGGTGCCGCCGGCGTGAGCAGATAGCCGAGTTGTGCGGCCATCGGGTCCGAGTGGCCCAACCGGTAGCGCAGGAAATGCTTTCCGACGAGAGGGACGAACCGGGGCCGGCTGCGATCAGATCGGGAGCCTGATCAGCGCCGGCCACCCGGCGCGGGCCGGCACCATGCGCAGCTCGTTCTCCGGCATCGCAGTCCTCCCTCACAGGGGCACCACAAGGGCGGGGATACGGATCACGGTCTCGCGGGAGGGGATGTGCGCTGATGTGCATCAACATTTTCCCGGAGCGACTCGAAATGAAGGCCGCTTATCAGCCACCTTTACTCTCGAAAGACTGTGCGCAGATCGATGGGGTGAGCGCGCATCGTGGCCTTACGTTCATCGCCAGCGGCAGCCGTAGCCGTCCGCCTGCGCTCGCGTCGCAGGCCGCTCCCTGCGGAGGGCATCCAAATGATCACTCGACACAGAAAGCTGCCGCCGATCGGCGAGCTGTCGCGGCGGCAACAGCGTGGCATGGACTGCGTGTGGTGCGGCATCGTCCTGACGCCGCAAACCGCGATCAACCTCGGACCGCGCATGGTACGCATCGCCAGCGGGGTCACCCAGTGGTTCCCGAGGGCATGCACGCGTCACAACGAGGGGGCCGAGTCATGACAACCGAGGGCGGCATCCGGTTCTGCGTCGTGTGCGACAAGCCGATCAGCGGGCACGCCGAACGCATACCGCAGTTCTCGGCGTCCGGCGCCCGTCCCGACAACTGGCGGCATCCCACCTGCTGCTCGCGCCGCCGATGAGCCCTGGTGGTTACACGCCTCGGCGCCTGCGGGCCGCTGGGTGGGGCGAGCCGCGGAACTGCGCCTGAAACGGCACCCGTACCCCTCCACCCGGTCGAGTACGCGCCCCCTTTCGCTCAGTCCCCCGGCGTCCGCCCCGCCCCCGGCTGCCGGCCGATCAGCCGTGGCAGTCCCGCGTGGTCGGAGCCGACCTTGCGGTACACGTCCGACAGCAGGCGCGTCACCACCACGTCCTGAGCGCCCAGTTCCTCGGCTATGCGGGCGTTCGACCAGCCGCGCGCGGCCCATTCGGCCACCGTACGCTCCTGCGCGGTGAGCGAATCCGTGGCCGCCGTGCGCAGCTGGATCGGCCACAGACCGGCCGCGTCCAGCTCCTCGCGGGCCTGTGCCGCAAGCGCGTCGGCCCCGCACTGCACGGCGCCTTCCATGCCACGGTGAAGCCGCTCCGTGGCCTCTTGCGGCAACCCGGCACGGCGCAGCGCGAGACCGTGGTCCACCAGAGCACACGCCAGGTCGTAGGCGGAAGGAGAGCGCTCGAGGTGTTCGACGGCCTCGGCCAGCAGGGCGACCCGCTCCGCACCGTGGGACACCGCAGCCGTGGCCCGCAGCGCTTGACCGATGGCGGACCGGGTGCCGAACCGGCGGGCCCTCTCAACGCCTTCGGAGGCAAGCTCGAGAGCCCGTTCCGGGTCATCCAGTGCCTGGGCCAGGTGGAGCTGCCAAGGGCACCAGGCGGGGTTGCGCATGCCGCGCGGTTCGAGCCGCAGGCCGACCTGGGCGAGCTGCTGCTCCGCCTCCCGGCGCATGCCGAGGGCGAGCAGCAGCTCGCTGTAGACGGTCTGGGAGTCCGGGTACACGACGGCGCTGGGCACGACATCGCCGTATCTGTACCTGGTGGCGAGCTCATGGGCGTCCTGGGTGCGGCCGCGGGCGAGCAGGATCTCGATGAGGATGCCGATGGCGAAGTACTGCGCGGGCACCTGGTGCCCGACCCTGTCCGCGATCCGCAGTCCGCCGCGGACCAGGGCCTCGGCCTCGTCGAGGCGTCCGCGGCGATAGCGGATATAGCCCAGAAGCGTGTATCCGAACGACAGATGGGCGCCGCGCCAGCCCTTGCTCTCGCATTCCGCGATGCCCCGGTTGAAGAGTTCCTCCGCCCGCCCGGGCTGGTCGCAGTACATGAAGGTGAGAGCGACCAGGACGGGGACCTCGAAACCCCATTGCTCGTCGGTCCACCTGAGGCCTTCGCCCAGGGCTTCTTCCGCGTAGTGGAGCGCCGTGACGGCGGGCTCGCCGCGCACCATGGCGTCCCAGGCACGCAGCCCCAGGATGTACCGCTCCGCGAGGCCCCGGCCGGTGACGTGCTCCGCG
The DNA here is from genome assembly GCF_042888425.1 of Streptomyces sp. NPDC002889. Lineage (NCBI taxonomy): Bacteria > Bacillati > Actinomycetota > Actinomycetes > Kitasatosporales > Streptomycetaceae > Streptomyces > Streptomyces sp. NPDC002889. The sequence continues at coordinate 148,894 of NZ_JBIAPT010000004.1, read as the reverse complement.
AGCCGGGCCAGCCTGCGTGAGCGGGCCGGCGAGTCCAGTTCATCGGCCCGGAAGGCGTTCCACATGAACTGCTCCGCCTGCATGCGCAGCCGGGTCCTGGCGTCTGTGGCGTCCCGGGCCGCTTCTGCGACCGTCTCGGCGGCCTCGGCCATCCGGTCCGAGTGGCCGAGGGCCTGTGCCAGCCGATAGACGATCGCCTCACGCAGGGCCGGGTCCAGGACAGGCTCGTCCAGTGCGGCGCGCAGATGGTTGACCGTGGTCGCGGGTTCGGTCAGCAGGGCGGAGCAGCCGAGTTCGAACAGCACGTCGGCCCGCTCGTCCAGGGCGGGTGGCTCGCGAAGCGCCCGGGCGAGGCAGCGCCGGGCGGCCTCGGGAGCGCCTGCCCTGAGGTATTCGCGGGCGGCCTGGCGCAGCTGCCGCACGGCCCAGGGGTCGCTCTCGGGGTGCATCTCCAGCAGGTGCCGGGCAGCCGCGGTGGCGCCCAGGCCCGCGCCGGAGACGATCGCGGCGGCCTGGCCGTGCATGGCGACGCGGAACGCCGCGGGAATCGCGCGGTAGACGGCCGTGGCGACCAGCGGGTGGAAGAACTCCAGGCGGTCGTCCTCGGGTGCGTCCGGAGCCGGTTCGGCGAGGATACGGGCTTCGCGCAGCCGGGCGACGGCGTCGGCGGACTCGGCCTCGCCCAGTCCGCCGACGCTCGCGGCCAGGCTGCGGGACGCCTCGGCGCCCAGCACAGCGGCACTCCAGGCGAACCGGACGGCGGAGGTGCCGAGCCGCTCCAGCCGCTCGACGAGCCCGCTGCCTTTCAGCGCGGAGGCGAGCTCCCGCAGTTCGGGAACGTGGACGACCTGCGGCTTCAGCCCGCGATCGGCGACCTTGGCGGCGAGTTCGACGGTCTCGAAGGGGTTCCCGCCGGTGACCGCCCAGGTCTCACGGCAGAAACCCTCGTCGGCTTCCTCCCCCAGGATGTCCCGGACGATGCGGCTGACCGCGCCGGGTGTGAACGGTATGAGGTCGAACGGGTGCGAGCCATGGCGCTCGGCAAGCCTGGCGAACGCGGCGGCATCGCCGGGGAGTTCATCGGAGCGGTACGCCACGACGAGCAGCATCGGCAGCTCGGTGACACGTGGCGCGAAGCCGGTGAGCCAGGCCAGCGATTCGGCGTCCGCCCAGTGGGCGTCGTCCAGCATGACCACCAGCGGCGCGTGCTGCACAGCGAAACGGGTGGCGATCCAGTCCAGGCCGTCCCGCACGCCCTGCGGATCGGGGGAGCCGTTGTTCCCCGCCACCAGGCCCACCGCGGGCGCGACGATGTCGTACCAACTGCCCAGTATCTTGCGGTGCTCCTTCTCGGTCCCTGCAGCCAGGACGGGCTGGACGAGCTGGCGTACGACATGGAACGCCACGCCCTGCTCCTGCTCTCCTCCACGGGCGAAGAGCACCGTGCAGCCTCGGGCCACGGCTCGTCTGCGCATCTCGGTGAGCAGTGTGGTCTTGCCGAGTCCGGCCGGCCCGGCGAAGGCCAATAAGCCCCCGGCGCCGGGTGCGGCTGAGCCCTTGGGCGACGCTCTCAGCTCCGCCAACAGGGCGTCCACGGCGGCAAGTTCTGCGTCACGTTCCAGCAGCAGTCGGCGCGGGCGCCCTGGCCGCTCTCCCGTGTAGGCCACATCAGTTCCTTCGACCGTGTGTCGTCCCCGAGTACACGCGAAGCGTACGCCCGTGGAGACGGTCCGTAACCGTTTGCGGATGTTCTGCCCAACGGAGACCCACGGTTCTGGTAACGGCGTCGACCTCGCGGCGGTGCCACTCTCGCCTCACCTCCCCCACAGCATGCCCGCGGGGGGCGCGCGCGCCGTCTCGTGCGCCGTACCCACGCCACTTCACACCCGTCGATCACGGCCGTCCAGGTGGTGCGGCACCTAGCCTCATAGGCGCGAGAACACGCCAGGCCTGCACGGCCGAGCCGGTGGGACGTGCGGCGATTCCCCAGGGGGCTTGCATGGCGAACGCGACGGCTTCCGGCCACCACCCAGTGCCCTCGGACCCTACGCGGCGCACCGCCGCCATCAGGATTCCGTTCCCCGCCCGCTTCAGCCCGCATGCGGAGCGCGCACGGAGACACACACTCCAGTGGCTCCAGGAGACAGGCCTGCTGACGGGGGAATCCGCGACGGTGGAATACGACGCGCTGCGGCTCGAGCGGCTGATGGCGTACTTCTATCCCGACGCCACGGGCAAGGACCTCGAACTGGCTGCCGACTTCAACGCCTGGTTCTTCATCTTCGACGACCAGTTCGACGGCGGGCTGGGGATGCGGCCCGAGGCGATCGAGCGCGTGGTGGCCACCCTCGGACGGACCATGGCGACGGACGACGCGCCCCAGGCGTCCGGCATGGCAGGCGGGTCAGGCCTGTCCGGACCACCGCTAGTCCGGGCGTTCCGGGACATCTGGCGCCGGGCCACCGCCGGCACACCGGAGGACTGGCAGCTCCGGTTCCGTACGCACTGGCATGCCTACATGGCCGCCCATCAGGGAGAAGCACACAACCGCAACGCGGACCGCCTGCCGACTCTGGAGCAGTTCCTCAGGGTCCGGCGGCACTCCATAGGCGTACAGCCCTGCCTCGATTTCATCGAGCGGTGCGGTGGCTACACCCTGCCGGACGAACTGCACGGCTCCTCTCCACTGCGGGAGATGCGGGAGATCACCGGCGATGTGGTGATCTTCGTCAACGACATCGTCTCGCTCGTCAAGGAACTGGCGGCCGGGGATGTGAACAACAGCGTCGTCGTCCTGCGCGAACAGAAGGACTGCACCCTGGAGCAGTCCGTCGAGCACATCGCCGCCCTCGCCAACGCGCAGACAGCCCGCTTCGACCGGCTCGCCCTCGACCTCCCCAAGACGCTGAGCGAACGGGGCGTGCTTCCCGAGGTGCGGGGGCACATCGACCACTACGTGGAGGGCATGGGCCACCTGATGGCGGGCAATCTGGCCTGGTCCCTGGCGACCGCCCGCTACGACGAGACCGGCATCGCCGCCGTGAGCGGCGGGCGGCAACGCCCTTGGGCGTATCTCGCCGCGCCACCCGAGTGCTCTGCAACGCCCCAACGGGGGGTGCGAGAGTCCGCGGATGAGCGCAGAAACCGACGGCACAGCCGAAGCCATCGCGGGTGAGCTGCGGCTCATGGATCCAACGGTACGGGCAACACGGGCCGTTGCCCGGCGGCTGCTGGACACGGAGTTCGGGGAGTTCGGGGAGTTCGGGCCGGCGATGGACGCACGAGGAGATGCCTGCGGGCAGGGCGGGGCCGGTCTGGGGTTTGGCCGGGTCCGGGGGTGTGGTGTGGGGCCGGTCTGGGGTTTGGCCGGGTCCGGGGGTGTGGTGTGGGGCCGGTCTGGGGTTTGGCCGGGTCCGGGGGTGTGGTGTGGGGCCGGTCTCGGGTTTGGCCGGGTTGGTGGGTGTGGTGTGGGGCCGGTCTCGGGTTTGGCCGGGTTGGCGTGGTGAACGTGGGGCCGCCCTCCTGGTCTTGATGGTGGCGGCTTCGGGTCGGGCGTCAAGGGCGCTCGGTCGTTCCTCCCTCGCGTCGCCGTTGGCGATTTCGCTGCGCTTCACCCTTGACTCCCGCCCCTCCACCGCCGGGAAATGCACTTGGGAGGGCGGCCGGGGGAAGGGTCGGCGCCAGGGGCCCGTGCGGTGCCGTTCGTTTCGGGCGGCTGCGGGCCGTGGGTGGGGCGCGGCAGTTGAATGGGGCGGTGACGGCTGCACTTAGCGGCTGTCGACCGTCTGTGGGTTGGGGTTCAGGACCGCTGGTCACTGTGCGGGGCATGGGTAGGCATGTCACGGGGTGAGGTGGTGGGTGGCTGCGGGTGGTCGGGGGTGCGGGGCGGGCTCGGAGGCAGAGCTGTTGCCCGAAATGCACCTTAATGTCCCGTGTATGGAACAGGTCGTGTACACGGATTCCGGTGAGACCGGAATCCGCGTACAAGAACCCAGGAAGGGGGTCACTATGCCCCCTTTTGTTCATTGGGACTGCCCGGCGACGCCCCACCAGCCCCCACTCCCTTACCACCGAAGAGTGACCAGCGGGCCTGAACCCCCACCCACAGACCAGCGTCACCCACCGAGCCGACCCGGGCCACCCCACTCAACTCCCGTGCACCACCCACCGGACAGTGACCAGCGGTCCCGAACCTGAGCCCGGAACATGCCTGCGGTCGCTGAGCGCAGCCGCCACCGCCCCATTCAACTGCCGCGCACCCACCACCGGCCCGCGGACCGCGCACGGCGAACGGCCCCAGCCCACCTCCAGCGGCCCCCATCCCCCGGCCGCCCTCCCAAGAGCATTTCCCGGCGGTGAAGGGGCGGGAGTCAAGGGTGAAGCGCAGCGAAATCGCCAACGGCGACGCGAGGGAGGAACGACCGAGCGCCCTTGACGCCCGACCCGAAGCCGCCACCATCAAGACCAGGAGGGCGGCCCCACGTTCACCACGCCAACCCCGCCAAACCCGAGACCGGCCCACACCACACCCACCAACCCGGCCAAACCCCAGACCGGCCCCACACCACACCCCCGGACCCGGCCCACCCCGGGACCGATCGGCCCGGCCCACCATCCCGACCCGGCCGCCCCCGCAAGACGTCAGGCGCCCACCCCATGACCCGCCCCCGTCACCACTCCCGTCGCCGCCTCACCCGATCGGAGCGCGCCTCGGAGGGCATTCAGCAACTCCGTCGGGTTGGTGCGGAGTTGGGCCGGGGATACCGACAGGACCGTCAGGCCGTGTTGGGTCATGCGGTTGCGGCGGGCCATCGTACGTTCCCAGTCGGCCGGGCTCAGGTGCCATTCACGGGAGTCGATCTCGAGCACCACGCCCGCGTGGGGCCAGTAGGCATCGGGGCGGGCCAGGAACGTGCCGTCCAGCAGGTAGAGGTTCGGGTTCCACAGCGGGCTCGGCAGGTCCGTCGCTCCCAGGACGAGGCGGGCGTCCGCCTCTGCAACCGAGCGGACACCTGCCGTCAGGCCCTCGATCGTCCTGGCCACACATGGGTCGCTCGCACGGTGGCCTGAGCGCAGTGCCCCGGTGAGTTCATCAAGGGTGCAGCGTCCGCGCTGGACGAGCTCGGCCAGGAGTGCCGTCACCGCCCGGGGGCCGGTCACGTAAGGGATCGCGTCGGCTGCCGCCCGGGCCGGTGGGGCACAGGGCAGTCCCTCCACCGGAAGGCCACGGCAGGGGCGTTGGGTGCGGTGGATGCGGACGAATCCGAGGCTGCGCGGGTTCCGGCCGCCGGCCACGAGAACGTCCACCGCGCCCGTCGGGGACCGGCCGCCCACCGCCCGGACTCCGTACAGCGAGAGCGCCGCCACACCCGTGAGCAGGGCGCCCTCCCCCGCGTACAGGAGTGCGGCACGTAATCGTTGGCGGTGACTCGGGGCTCCGGTCTGGAGCAGGACCACGCGTGGCAGGAGTTTCTGCCAGGGGCCGCCGGGGCGGCACCGGTCGGCAATGGTCGAGGTGGGGCAGCCCGCGGCGGCCAGTTGGGAGGTGGTCGCGAGGCCGTCCGTGGCAAGGGTGATCGAGGCGGTGCATGTACGCATGCGATCTTCCTGCCCAGCGGGCAGCCGCCATTACCCGACGTAACCGGTTTCTTGTACGCGGATTCCGGTCTCACCGGAATCCGCGTACACGACATCGGCTTCGGCTTCGGCTCACCGGCGGATATCCGGAATTGCCGGAGGGCACGGCGGCAGACTTCCCTTTGGTTTCCGGAAGGTTAAAGGAATCTCACAGCAGCACCAAGGCAAAGGCGACCGGTCATTCGGTCTCCGCCGCCGTCCTGACGAGCTTTCCGTCCGCCGCGATGACGAACCATTCGTCGTCCAGGCCCTGGCCGTTGACCTCGCCCGCGGCCACGTCGCCCACGTAGTAGTACAGCGGCCAGTCCCCGTACACCGCCTGTTCCACGCCCTCGCTCAGCTTCGTCTCCTTCAGCAGACCGGGGTCGGCAGCGCCCGTCGCCGTGACGTCCTTGGCCGAGGTGAGGGCCGGCCATACCGCGATGCATTCGGCGTCGCAGTTGACCGCGCCCGGCTTGTCCTTGGTGAAGCCGTAGAGCGTACGGCCCTTGTCGTCGACCAGGATCGTGCCGAGCTCGGACTCCGCCGTGGTGACGGAGACCGTGGCGGGGGCCTTGGCGGCGGGCTGCTTGCCGCCCTGGCCGGCACCGGCCGCCGCGGACTTCTGCGGTGCCCCGTTCGACGAGCCCGATTCGCCCGAGCCTCCGCACGCGGCCATGGTGAGCAGCGCCAGTCCGACCAGCGGGGCGGCGAACAGGGGCGTGATCCGGGTGCTGCGCATGTCGATTCCCTCGAAGTCATCCGGTGTGATCGCTACGGATACTGGTACGCGGTCAACTGACCTCTCGTTCAACTGAATTGCGGGATTTTGCGATTGAACCGTGCGCCATGTCCACCCGTACTCCCTTACGACCGAACCCACCATCGAGTGGGCCCCAACGGGAGGTTCACCCCCATGCAGAAGCGTTCCCTTGCCGTGCCGGCCGCAGCAATTGTGCTCGCCACGACCGGAATGGCCCCTGCCCTCGCCCACGACAATGCAAGCCACACGAGCCCCACGAATCAGACGGCCCAAGCAGACCATGAGAGCCGGGCCGGTCATATGGGCCAAGCCGGCCAGGCCGGCATGCCGAGCCACAAGAGCAAGGCGCGCGCCGTCACCTTCGCCGCCGTGCTCACCGGTGCGCACGAGGTGGCGGTCGAGGGCGGGCCCGCCGTGAACGACCCGGACGGCAAGGCCGTCGCCCTCGTCAAGGTCAAGGGCGACCGGGTCGTCTTCTCGATGCAGTGGAAGGGGTTCCTGCCGAACGCGGGGCACATCCACGAGGGTGCCGCCGGGCAGAACGGCGACATCAAGGTTCCCCTCTTCGGCACCGCGATGCCGGACACCATCCACTCCGCTGCCGGGCAGACGGTCCTCACCGATGCCAAGCTCGCCGACAGCCTCCGCGACAACGCCTCCGGGTTCTACGTCAACCTGCACAGCGAGGAGTTCCCGGGCGGAGCCGTACGCGGGCAGCTGAGGCGGCTGCACAAGAACGTCAACCCGCTCGACATCATCCAGGGCGGCAAGCTGCGGGCGCTGGCCAACGGCGACCAGGAGGTCCCGGTCGAGGACGCGCACAAGGTGGGTGACGACGACGGGCACGCGATCACGTTCCTGCACCCGAAGGGCAGGAACGTCGACTTCTCGCTCGCCTGGGTCAACATCCAGGCGCCCCAGGCCGCGCACATCCACAAGGGCGGGTTCGGCAAGAACGGAGACGTCGTGCTCGGTCTTCTCAACAAGCCGGTGCCGGAAGGGTTGTTCGCCGTCTCCGGGCGGCTGGAGGACCAGCACAAGGGACTGCTGAAGGAGATCCGGCACAGCCCGGAGTCGTTCTACTCCAACATCCACACGAAGAAGTTCCCGGACGGGGCGGTGCGCGGGCAGCTCTTCGACTGACGGGTGGCCGGGCGGCGGAAGGGGCGCCGTAGGCTCAGGGGACATGCTTGACCAGGTTCGGCAGGCAGCACGGACAGCACAGGAAACGAAAGGCGGCAGGTACATGCGCAGTGTTCCCGCGGGCGTGGTGGCGGCAGGCGGACTCGTCGGCGGGTACGGCGTCGCCCGGTGGACCCGGCAGCGGCCCCTCGGCGGGGTCGCCCTCGCCGCCGCGGGCGCCGTCGCCGCGCGTCGGTGGCACCATGACGCCGGGCCCCGGGCAGCGGCCGGGCTGAGCGCCGCGTACGTCGCCGCGTTCGCCGGGTCGCATCCGCTCGCCAAGAAGGTGGGCGCGTGGCCCGCCGTCCTCACCGTGGCCGCCGGGGTGGCACTCGCCTCCTGGACGGTCACGCGCCGGGCGCGCTGAGCAATTCGGCGAACGTCACCAGAGGTCTGAACACTCCCGCGGTGACGTACGTACTACAGGGCACCTCCCCTTAGAGGCGCTGGGCGCGTGACCGTCAGGCAGGGACGGGTCACGCGCCCAGCGCATGTGCGACGGTGTAGATCAGCAGGCCGGCCAGCGCACCGACCACCGTGCCGTTGATCCGGATGAACTGCAGGTCCCGTCCGATGTGCGCCTCGATCTTGCGCGAGGTGTGTTCCGCGTCCCAGCTCGCGACGGTGTCGGAGATCAGCGAGGTGATCTCGGCCCGATAGGTGGTGACCACGTACACGGCCGCATCCTCCACCCAGCCCTCCACCTTCGCCTGGAGCCGGCCGTCCGTGGCGAGGCGCGAGCCCAGGGACAGCAAGGAGGCGCGGGCGCGCAGCCGCAGTTCGCTGCGGTCGTCCTCCGCCGCCGAGATGATCATGGCCCGTACGGAGGCCCAGGCGGACGCGATCACGTCCTGCACCTCGGAACGCGACAGCAGCTCCGACTTCATCCGCTCCACGCGCACCCGTGTGTCCGTGTCCGACTGCAGATCGGCCGCGAAGTCCGTGAGGAACCGGTCGATCGCGGCGCGTGCCGGATGGCCCGGCATGTCGCGCATCTCGGTGACGAAGCGCCGCAGCTCCTTGTAGACGCGTTCGCCGACCTTCTTGTCGACGAAGCGCGGGGTCCAGCCCGGCGCGCCGCCCTCCACCGCGTCCATCACCGACTCCGAGTGCAGGACCAGCCAGTCGTGGGCGCGGGCGCAGATCAGGTCGACCGCACGGTGGTGGGCACCGTCGGCCACGACCTTCTCCAGGGTCTTCCCTATGCCGGGAGCGATCTCCGCGCTCTCCGCGCGGCGGGTGATCGCCTCACCGACGACCGCCTGGATGTCGGCGTCGCGCAGCACGGTCAACGCACCGCGCAGGGCGGTGGCGAGCTCCGCGGTGACCCGGTCGGCATGGGCCGGCTCCGCCAGCCAGGCGCCGAGGCGGCCGCCGATGCCAAGACCGCGCAGCCGGGCCCGTACGACGTCGGCCGACAGGAAGTTCTCGCCGACGAACGAGCCGAGCGAGGCGCCGAGCTGGTCCTTCTTGGTGGGGATGATCGCGGTGTGAGGGATGGGGAGGCCGAGGGGGTGGCGGAAGAGCGCGGTGACGGCGAACCAGTCGGCCAGCGCACCGACCATGCCCGCCTCGGCGGCGGCGGCGACATAGCCGGCCCAGCCGCCCAGGCCCGCGTTCTTCGCCCAGGTGGCGAAGACGAAGATGAGTGCGACGAGGAGCAGCATGCCGGTCGCGGTCGTCTTCATCCGGCGGACGCCTCGGCGCTTCTCCTCGTCGGCCTCGGTGTACGCGAAGGGGGGCAGGGAGCGCCCCCGGGTACCCGCCGCGCCCCTGGCCGACCGGGCGGGAACGGACCCGGCCGCGTCGCTGGGGCCGTTCGCCCCTGCCGCCGTCCCGGCGGCGTCCTTCGCGCGGCCCGCGTCCTTCCCGTCGGCCGTGCCCTTCCCGTCGGCCGCGTCCCTCAGGTCGGCCGCGTCCTTCGCGCCGACGGCATCCTTCCCGCCGGTGTCGTTCCCGCCTGCCGCGCCGGACTCGGCGGGTACCGCCCCGGCGGCGCCCGATGCGGCCGCCCCGGACCCGGCAACACTCCGCCCCGCGGCGTCCTTCGACCCGGCGGCGCCCGCCCCCGCCGGGCCCGCACCGGGGTCGTCCGGCTCGTCCCGCTCTGTACGTTCCATCCGCTCCACCCGTCCGCGCGTGCGTACCGTACGCAATGTCCTTACCTCTGGTACTCCTGGGCCGCATCTCGAGTTCCCCGGCCATGCCGGATGATGTGGTCATGAAGAAGCGCCACGGGTATGCGAGCCTCGCCGCCCTCATGGCCGTCGTAGCCCTCATCTGCGTCGGCATCTACCTGAGTGTCGGTACCGCCAAAGGCCGCCCTGCCCTCCGTACGCCCCCGGCGTCCGCCAACCCCGTCTGGATCGGCACCTGGTCCGCGAGCCCCGTCTACGCGGCCCCCACCACGACGGCGCCGGGGGCGCCGAGCGGCAGCGCCGGCCGTTCCGTACGCAACATCGTGCACACCAGCATCGGCGGCACCGCGGCCCGCGTCACCCTGTCCAACCTGGCCGGGACAGCGCCGTTGAAGGTCGACTCGGTCTCCCTGGCCGTGCGGGCGGGCAACGGGCCCGCGGCCCTGCCGGGCACCCTGCGCCGCGTCACGTTCCAGGGCGCGCCCCACGCCACCGTCGCCGGCGGCGGACAGCTGGTCAGCGACCCGGTCGTGCTCCGGATCCCGTACGACGGCGATCTGCTCATCTCCATCCACACACCCGGCCCCGGCAGTGTGGTCACCACCCACCCGCAAGCGCGCCAGACCTCCTACCTGGCAGAGGGCGACCACACCCTCGACGAGCGCGGCGAGGGCTACACCGGGCGTACCACGTCCTGGCATCACATCAGCGCCGTCGACGTGCTGACCGCGGAGGCACGCGGCACGGTCGTCGCCATCGGCGACTCGATCACCGACGGCGTCTCCTCCACCCGTGACACCAACCGCCGCTGGCCGGACGTGCTCTCCGACCGTCTCGGCGGCCGCTACGGCGTGCTCAACCAGGGCATCAGCGGCAACCGGCTGCTCACCTACGGCCGCGGCCCCAGCACCCTCGAACGCCTCGACCGTGATGCGCTCGAGCGCCCCGGTGCGCGGACGGTGATCGTCCTGATCGGCATCAACGACCTGCTGCACGCGCCCTACTCCCCGACAGCCGACCGGCTCATCGAGGGACTGGGCGAACTGACCCGCCGCGCCCACGCACGCGACCTGCGCGTCGTCGGCTCGACGCTGATGCCCTGCTACGGGTACCCGCTGTGCACCCCGGCCCTGGAGGCCGAACGCACCAGGGTCAACGCCGCCATCCGCTCGGGCCGGATCTTCGACACGGTCGTCGACTTCGACCGGGCACTGCGCGATCCGTACGCGCCGCACCAGCTGTACCCGGCGTACGACTCCGGGGACCATCTCCACCCGAGCGACGCCGGCTACGAACGGATGGGCAGGTCCGTGGACCCGGCCCGGCTCTGAGCCCCGCACAGCCGTCCGGGCTCCGCGCACCGTGCGGCCCGGATGCAACTCTCAGCTGTGCGGAGCAAGGACCCGGCCGTGCGCCGTACGAAGGCGGGCTCACGGCCGGGGGCCGTACGGAGCCCGGCTCACCGCTCGGGGGCCGTACGGAACGCGACTCACGGCCGGCGCCCGGGCGACACCATGCCTCAGCCCAGCTCCTTGCGGCCCCCGCCCTCACCCTCGCCCTTGTCCAGGCGGCCCTGGTCCCGGCTGTCCAGCTGCTCCGCCTTCTGGGCCCGCTCCGCCTTCAGCCGCTGCTTCTCGGCCCGGGTGCGCTTGCGCTCCACACCCACCCCGCCCATCAGCGCCAGGCCCTTGATGATCACTCGTGGCGCGGACGGGTCCGGCGTACCCTCCACACCACTGTCGCCCTCGCCGAAGCCGCCCATCAGGCCGATGCCCCGGATCTCGACGTTCAGGTCCGGCGGTACGACGATGTGCACCCCGCCCATGAGCGCCACGCAGTTGATCACGGTCTCGCCGGCCTCGAAACGGGCCTCGCGCAGATCCAGTTCGCCGCCGCCCATCAACGTGAACGCGGTGAACCTGCGGCCGACCGTCCAGGTGCCCTTGCGCCCGAACCCGCCCCAGAAGGCGAACGCCCCTTTCGAGGTGGCAGGGCCTCCGACCCGCCCGGCCCAGTCGCCCGTCGCCGGGGCGGCCGCGGCACCCGGCACGGAGCCGCCTACCGGCAGGTCGCGTACCAGCGGCGCCAACTCGCCGTGGGTGCGCGCTTTGTACGCCGCGTCCAGGCGCTGCCCGAACTCGTCCATGTCGAGCCGTCCCTCGGCCACGGCCTCACGCAGACGCTCGGCGACCCGCTCCCGCTCGGAGTCGGAGGCGCGCATCTCGGGGAGTTCACTCGTCATACCGCCAGCCTAGTGGCGCCCGCCGACCTTCACAGGGGTGATCACACAGTTGATCGAACGCACGGTTGAGGCATGAGCTGTTGATCGATCACAGCCCCGGCCGCTCCTGGTACAGCTTCGCGATCACCGTCTCGATGTCCGGCTCCCGCACCGACAGATCGACCAGCGGATACCGCTCCGCCAGCGCGGCAACCAGCGGCGCCGCCGATCCGGACGCCGGGAACGCAAGCCACTGCCGCGGCCCGTCCACCTTCACCGTGCGCGCCCCGTCCAGCTCGATCGCCGGCAGCTCGCGCTCCAGATCCACCACAAGGGTGCGTTCGCTCTCCCCCACCTCGTGCAGCCCCGCCAGCGCCCCGTCGTACATCAGCCGCCCGTGGTCGATGACCATCACCCGCTTGCACAGCTGCTCGATGTCGGTCAGATCGTGCGTGGTCAGCAGTACCGTCGTGCCCTGCTCGGCGTTCAGGTCGCGCAGGAACCCGCGGACCTTCGCCTTCGAGATCACATCGAGCCCGATCGTCGGCTCGTCCAGATACAGCACCTCGGGATCGTGCAGCAGCGCCGCCGCGATGTCCCCGCGCATCCGCTGGCCCAGCGACAGCTGACGCACCGGCACCTGCAACAGCGCGCCCAGGTCGAGCAGTTCGACACACCGCTCCAGGTTCCGGCGGAAAGCGGCGTCGGGGATCCGGTACATCCGGTGCATCAGACGGTACGAATCCCGCAGCGGCAGGTCCCACCACAGCGTCGTACGCTGCCCGAACACCACACCGATGCGCTGCGCCAGCCGAGTGCGCTCCCGGGACGGGTCGATACCCGCGACCCGCAGCCGGCCGGCGCTCGGGGTGAGGATCCCCGTCAGCATCTTGATGGTGGTGGACTTACCCGCGCCGTTCGGGCCGATGTATCCGACCATCTCACCGCGCGGCACCGCAAAACTTATGCCGTCGACCGCCCGCACCGACCGCTTCTCGCGGCGCAGCCGGCTGCCCGCCACCTTGCGCCGTACCTCGAAGACCTTCTCGACCCCGTCGAGCTCGATGAAATCCATGCCCACCCCCCACTCGGTCCGTCGTTCAGCTTCCGGTGCTGCGGTACGAACGCAGTCCCGCCCGCCAGGCCAGCGCGGCGAGCCCGCAGCACCCCGCCGCGACCACGGGCGGCAGGAACGCCAGCCAGGCCGGCAGCCCGAGAGGGTCCTCGCGGCCCAGCACGTACAGCGAGGGCACCCAGTTGACGAAGGCCAGCGGCACGACGAACGTCACCCCGCGCACCAGGTCCTTGGCGAAGATCGACGGCGGGTACTGCAGCAGCGTGTTCCCGCCGTACGTGAAGGAGTTCTGCACCTCGGACGCGTCCTGCGCCAGGAACTGGAACGCCCCGCCCGCCACGAACACCGCGGAGAAGATCGCCCCGCCGCTGAGCAGCATCAACGGCACCATCGCCACCTTGACGGCCGTCCACTCGACGTCCAGATTCGCCAGCCCGTAGCCCAGCACCAGCAGCCCCTGGCTGATCCGCCCGAGACGGCGCAGCGCGAAGCGGTCGGCCGCGACCTGGACGAGCACCGGCACCGGCCGTACCAGCAGGGTGTCCAGCGTGCCGTCGCGCACCCGCCGCCCCAGCCGGTCCATGGACCCCATCACCAGATCGGCGAGCCCGAAGGCGGTGCTCGTCGTCCCGTACAGGAACGCGACCTCGGGCAGGGAGTACCCGCCGAGAGCGTCCACATGAGTGAACATCAGCAGGATCGTGACGAAGTCGAAGCCGGTGGCCGCGAAGTTCCCGAGCGCGGTCATCGCGAACGACGCGCGGTACGCCATCGTGGAACGGATCCACATCGCCGCTATCAGCCCGTACGCCCTGATGGCCTCACCCACCCTGGACCACCACCCTGCGCGTGGCCGCCGACTGCAGCATCCGGCCCGCCGCCAGCAGCGCGAGCGCCCACCCGGCCTGGAAGGCGTACGCCTCGACCAGACCCCACCCGCTGCTCCTGCCGAGGAAGATGTCCGCCGGAACCTGGAGCAGCGACGACCAGGGCAGCGCCCGCGCCACTTCGCCGAGGACTCCCGGGAAGAGGTTCAGCGGCAGCATCATCCCGGAGAAGAACAGCGCCGCCAGCCAGCAGATCTGCATCACTCCGGCGCCGTCCATCAGCCAGAACGCGGACAGCGCCACCAGGAAGCGCACCGCGAAACTCACGACGACTCCGAGCGCGACCGAGAAGAGGAAGGCGAGCCAGATCAGCGGCGAGGCGGGCAGCACCAGCTCGAAGGCCAGCCCGCCGAGCACCATCGGCACGATGCCGCGCGCCAGCAGATGGAAGGCGGCCCGCCCCAAGTCTCCCGCCAGCCACCACATCTGAAGGTCGGCAGGACGGTAGAGGTCGATGGCGATGTCGCCGGTGCGGATACGTTCGATCAGCTCGTCCTCGAAGCCGCCGCCCAGCATGGCGCAGGTCATCAGCAGCGCCTGGCCGAGCCAGACATAGGTGAGCGCCTGGGACAGGTCGTACCCGCCGAGCTGCGGGCGCTCGTCCCACAGGGCTATATAGGTGTACGCCACGATGAAGCCGAAGACGGTGTTGGTGAACACCCCGGCCGCCGTGGCCACCCGGTACGTCGCATGGCGCCGGAACCCACCCGCCGCGACCACCGCGTAAAGCCGCACAACAGCTCCTCTCCACGCGTCACGCCACCGACAGGGCCAGGCACCAAAGCGCACGACCCTAGCCGAGCGCGGCGGAGGACCGCGAGCGGATTTCCGGCCGGAAGAGGTCCAGATCCAAGGGATATCGGCCTAAAAAGTGCACTATGAGCGATATGAGAGACGAGTCGCAGCAGGGCTGGGCACTCAGGGACGCGACGGCACCCGGTCCACCCGCCACCGCCCCCGCCCTCGTCACGGCAGGAAAGAAGCACGACAAGCCCCAACGCGGGCGCCCCGGACGGCGTCGCATCCTCCCCACCTGGCGCATCGCCCTCGGCGCATTCCTGCTGCTCGCACTCGCCCTGATCGGCGCATTCGGCGTCGGCTACCTGCTCGTCGACATCCCGCCCGCCAACGCCGCCGCGACCTCGCAGTCGAACGTCTACCTCTACAACGACGGCACACCCATCACCCGCAACGGCGAGGTCAACCGCGAGAACGTCCCCCTCGCCCGCGTCCCCAGAGCCGTCCAGCACGCCGTACTCGCCGCCGAGGACCGGGACTTCTACTCCGAACCCGCAGTCGACCCACAGGCCATGGTCCGGGCCGCCTGGAACACCCTGCGCGGCAAAGGCAGACAGTCCGGCTCCACCATCACCCAGCAGTACGTCAAGAACTACTACCTCGGCCAGGAACAGACCGTCACCCGAAAAGTGAAGGAGTTCTTCATCGCCGTGAAGCTCGGCCGCGAGGTGAGCAAGAGGGACATCCTCGAGGGCTACCTCAACACCAGCTACTTCGGACGCAACGCCTACGGCATCCAGGCCGCGGCCCACGCCTACTACGGCAAGAACGTCGACGACATCGACGCCGCACAGGGCGCCTACCTCGCGTCACTGCTCAACGCGCCGAGCGCGTACGACATCGCCACCCACCCCGAGAACATGACCTCGGCGCTGGGCCGCTGGAACTACGTCCTCGACGGCATGGTCAAGGAGAAGTGGCTCTCCCCCACCGCACGCGACGACATGAGCTTCGTCATGCCACAGGCGGCCAAGCCCACGACCGGCCTGTCCGGCCAGCGCGGCTACATCGTGCAGGCCGTCACCGACTACCTCACCAGCAACAAGATCATCGAGGAGAAAACGCTGGCCGCCGGCGGCTACCGGATCACCACCACCCTCCAGCGCGACAAGCAGGACGCGTTCACCGAAGCCGTCGACGACCAGGTGATGTCGAAACTCGACCCCGGCCGAGCCGTCGACCACCACGTCCGCGTCGGCGGGGCATCCATCGACCCCGGCACCGGCAAGGTCGTCGCCATGTACGGCGGCATCGACTACACCAAGCAGTACGTCAACAACGCGACCCGCCGCGACTACCAAGTCGGCTCCACCTTCAAACCGTTCGTCTTCACCGCAGCCGTCCAGCACGGCGCCACCACCCAGGACGGCCGCCGCATCACCCCCCGCACCGTCTACGACGGCGGCAACGGGCGCGAGATCCAGGGCTGGGCCGGCGCGCCGTACCACCCCCAGAACGAGGACAACGCCTCCTACGGCAACATCACCGTCAGCACCGCCACCGACGACTCCGTCAACGCGGTGTACGCGCAGATGGCCGTCGACGTCGGCCCCGCCCGAGTGAAGAAGACCGCGATCGACCTCGGCATCCCCAAGAGCACCCCCGATCTCAACCCCTCCCCCTCCATCGCACTCGGCGCCGCCACCGCGAGCGTCCTCGACATGGCCGAGGCCTACGCGACCCTCGCCAACCACGGCAAGCGCGGCACGTACACACTCGTCGAAAAGATCACGCGGAACGGCGAGGGGATCACCCTGCCGAAAAAACCCGGCCGCCAAGCCGTCAAGCGCGAGGCCGCCGACAGCACCACCGCCATGCTGCAGAGCGTCGTCGCCGACGGCTCCGGCATGGGGGCCCAGTCCGCGGGCCGTCCGGCCGCCGGCAAGACCGGCACCGCGGAACAGGACAAGGCCGCCTGGTTCGCCGGCTACACCCCCGACCTGGCCACCGTGGTCGCCGTGATGGGCCAGAACCCGGTCACCGGCGCACAGACACCGCTGTACGGGGCACTGGGCCTGCCGCGCCTCAACGGCGGGGACGCACCGGCGCAGATCTGGGGGCAGTTCACGGCAGCCGCGCTCGAAGGCAGCGAGATCCGGGACTTCGAACTGCAACCGGGGGAGGGCGCCGAGGAGATGGACTCGCCCTTCGACCCGGACCTGCCGTTCGGCTCCCGCGAACCGGGCAACCACGGCCGGCGGGACGACGGCGGCAGGCACGACGGCGCGGAGCCCGGCGCACCGAACGAAGACACCACCGCCGTACCGAGCGGCGGCGCCACCAGCGGCCCACCCACAGCGCCCGGAAGCCCGCCCGGCTATCTCCCCGGCTATCTCCCCGGCACACCGCCCGCCCACAGCACCGGCCCCGCGGGCGCAGCCGACCACAACCCCGCCGCCGGCCCCGGACCCGGTCCCACCGGCCAACAGCCCTCAGTGGCCCGAGGTCGCCTTCAGCCCCACCACAGCGACCAGCAGCAGACACACGAAGAAGATCCGGGCGGCGGTCACCGGCTCGTTCAGAACGAACATGCCGACCACCGCGGCACCGGCCGCACCGATACCGACCCAGACGCCGTACGCCGTACCGATCGGCAGCGTCCTCGCGGCACGCGACAACAGCAGCATGCTGGCGACGATCCCCAGACCGGTGAACACACTCGGCCAGAACCTGGTGAACCCGTCGGTGAACTTCATCCCGATCGACCAGCCGACCTCGAGCAGACCGGCGACAACGAGTAGAACCCAGGCCATGACGGCACCTCCGACACACGCGACTACAGGGGGTGCGTCGTCTTTGCCAGCCCGGTACGGCGCGTCTCGTCGGGGTCACTCCAACCTAGCAAAAGAGTGACAAAAGGGCCGGTGACACCCGCCACCAGCCCTGATCGCCGCGCCCTCGCTACAGATACAGCCCCGTCGAGTCCTCCGACCCCTGGAACCTGTCCGCGGCGACCGCATGCAGATCACGCTCACGCATCAGGACGTACGCCACGCCCCGCACCTCGACCTCGGCCCGGTCCTCGGGGTCGTACAGCACCCGGTCCCCCGGCTCCACCGTCCGCACGTTCTGCCCGACCGCGACCACCCCGGCCCACGCGAGCCGCCGGCCGACCGCCGCCGTGGCAGGAATGACAATGCCGCCACTGGAACGCCGCTCACCCTCCGGGATGTCCGTCCGTACCAGTACGCGGTCGTGCAGCATCCGGATGGGCAGCTTGTCGTGCTGCGGGCCGTACTCATGACTGTTGGCGCTCACACCTCGAACCTACCTGCCCAGGGCCGCCGCGTACGCCTCAGGGTCACCGGCGCCGACGCGCCGACATCGCCAGCAGCCCCACCAGCCCGGCCGCCACCAGCGCGACCGGCACCAGCCGCTCCAGCCGCGGCGCACCGTCGTCGCGCACGAACTGGGCCCTCACGTCCGACATCGTCCGGTTCACCGCGACGAAGGCGCGCCCGGCCGTCTGGTCCACCGTCGAGGCGACCCTGGCCTTGACATCACCGATGACCGTCTTCGGGTGTATACGCACACCGATCTCGTCGAGCGTCTCGGCGAGCTGCTCGCGCCTGCGGACGATGTCCGCCTCGATCTGCGCAGGGGTCCTGGCGTCCGACACCGCGCCGCCTCCGTGGTCGTTTCCGGTAATCCGTCATCGACAGTCTGTCAGCTCTACCCCGCCCGCACGCCACGGCACCCCTATTACGCTCGTCGGCGTACACCCGCACGCCTGCGCACGCCCCCGAGGAGAACCATGAGCGAGCGACTGCAGCCCGGCGACACCGCCCCCGACTTCACCCTGCCCGACGCGGACGGCAACGAGGTCTCGCTCGCGTCCCACAAGGGCCGCAAGGTGATCGTCTACTTCTACCCGGCCGCCATGACCCCCGGCTGCACGAAGCAGGCGTGCGACTTCACCGACAACCTCGACCTGCTGACGGGCGCGGGCTACGACGTCATCGGCGTGTCGCCGGACAAGCCGGAGAAGCTGGCGAAGTTCCGCGAGAAGGAGAGCCTCAAGGTCACGCTGCTCGGCGACCCGTCGAAGGAGGTCCTCGAGGCGTACGGCGCGTTCGGCGAGAAGAAGCTGTACGGCAAGACGGTCACGGGCGTGATCCGCTCGACGATCGTGGTCGACGAGGAGGGCAAGGTCGAGCGCGCGCTGTACAACGTGAAGGCGACGGGCCATGTCTCCAAGATCATCAAGGACCTGGGCGTCTGAGACCGACGCCGGGGACGGTCCGCCCCGTGCAAGCGGCGCGGACCGTTCCGATTTTCGGACGTGACTGTCCGACTATCGGTTCGTTACTCCGTACGAGGCTGCGAACGGGCGGCCGGGACGGAGGGGACGATGCCGGTGAAATACACCCGCGAGCTGCTGGCCGAGGCCGCACGAAGCACGAATGACTGGGCCGAGGCCCTGCTCTGGTGCGGTGCCACGCCGACCCCGGGGAGCAGGCGCTACGTGCGCCAGAGAATGGCGGAGCTGGGCGTGGACACCTCCCACTTCCGCACCGCGCGGGTGCGGCACACGGAAGAGCGTCTACGGGAAGCCGTCGCACAGTCCTCGAGCATCAAAGAAGTCCTATGCCGCCTCGGCATCAACCCTGTGGGTGGCAACCAAGCACACATCAGTCGCCGTATCACCACGCTCGGCATCGACATTTCTCACTTCGTCGCTGTGCGACGGGGCAGCCGGAGGGCCTCATGTGGCGACGCTCTGACGCTGCGTACCCCAGAAGAAGGCAGGATGCCGGGCAGCCGACTCCGCCGCGAACTTCTGCGGATGGGGTTCCCCGAATCGTGTGCGATGTGCGAAATCGGTACTGAGTGGAATGGACATCCGCTACGCCTGGAAGTCGACCACCGCAACGGCCAGTGGTGGGACAACCGGCCGGAAAACCTGCGGCTACTGTGCCCCAACTGCCATGCCGTGACGGACACATACCGTGGGCGGAAGCGGAGGTCCGTGGCATGAGCAGCAAGTATCCGTGCGATCTGCTCGCCAGGACCGCGGCCGTATCCAGCAGCGTCGTCGATCTGATGCGCCGAATCGGCGCGCCCTTGGGCAGCATCTCGCGCCGATATTTAGTGGGCCGATTGGAGAAGTACGGCATCGACACGTCCCACTTCGTCGAGGAACCGCTGCCCGAGCGCGAGCGTCGCGCCTACCCGAAGGAGCAGCTTGCGGAAGCGGCAGCACATTCGCGCAGTATCCGAGAGGTGCTGGAGTACCTGGGGTTCCCTCCGGAGGACAGCCCGTACAGTCATATCCGCAAGAAGCTCGACCAATTCGGCATCGACACCTCGCATTTCACCGGGTGGGGACGCGGCCCGCGCATCCTTCCAAGCGAAGAGCTGGCACCGGCGGTCGCGGCGTCCTCAAGCCTGGCCAACGTCCTCAGACTCCTCCACCGGGCAGACAACGGAGCATCTCGCCAACTCGTGCAGCGGAGCATCGAGGCACACGGTCTGTCCGTCGCTCACTTCACGGGTCAGGCGCACCACCGAGGCGTCTCTTCCCGATTCCCGAGGTCAGCGGCAGACGTGCTGAAACACATGGAGACCGGCTCGCCACGGACGAAGACCGTGATGCTCCGGCGGGCGTTGGATGATCTGGGCGTTCCCCACACCTGCACCGAGTGCGGCATCGGGGACGTCTGGCAGGGCAAGAGACTCGTTCTGGAGATCGGCCATGTCAATGGCGATCGGCTGGACAATCGCCGGGAGAATCTCCGCTACCTCTGTCCCTCCTGTCACAGCCAGACAAGCACCTTCTCGAAGCGGTCTCGGCGCACGACCGGCAGAGCGCGACCAGTACAGTAGGCAGCCGCGGGTCCGTACCCCAGCTGGCCAAGAGGGCGCCGGTTTAGGTCCGGTGTGTCGTGGGTTCGAGTCCCACCGGGCCCACGAACAAAGGGCGTGGTACCGAGGCGGTACCGCGCCCTTTGGTGTACAAGGAGCTCAGCCCAGCAGCTCCCGCACCACCGGTACCAGCGCCCGGAACGCCTTCCCCCGGTGGCTGATCGCGTTCTTCTCCGACGGCGTCAGCTGCGCGCAGGTGCGCGTCTCGCCCTCCGGCTGGAGGATCGGGTCGTAGCCGAAGCCCCCCTCGCCCTCGGGTGCGTGGCGCAGCGTGCCCAGGAGGCGGCCTTCGACCACGCGCTCGGTGCCGTCCGGGAGGGCCAGGGCGGCTGCGCAGGCGAAGTGGGCGGCGCGGTGGGCGGCGTCGATGTCCGAGAGCTGGGCCAGCAGCAGGTTGAGGTTGGCCGTGTCGTTTCCGTGCGTGCCCGCCCACCTCGCGGAGAAGATGCCGGGCGCGCCGCCGAGGACGTCGACGCAGAGGCCGGAGTCGTCGGCGACGGCGGGCAGGCCGGTGGCCTGGGCCAGGGCGTGGGCTTTGAGCAGGGCGTTCTCGGCGAAGGTGACGCCGGTTTCCTTGACGTCGGGGATGTCGGGGTAGGCATCCGCGCCGACGAGGTCGTGGGTGAGGCCCGCGTCGGCGAGGATGGCCTTGAGTTCGGTGATCTTCCCGGCGTTGCGGGTGGCGAGGATCAGGCGCGTCATGTCCCCAGTATCTACGGCTGTTACGGGGTGCAGACCTTGCCGATCTCGGTGGCCGCGTCGGTGACGGGGCTGATGTCGGGGGTGGCGTCGCCGCCTTCGATGGATTTGCGGACGTTGTCGACGCCCTTGCCCAGGTCGTCGACGGCCTTGGTGAGGTCGGCGTTGTCGGTCTTGTCGCCGAGGCTGTCGAGTTCCTTGTCGATGTCGTCGAGGGCTTCCCTGGCCTTGGTGGGGTCTTCGGCAGCGCTGGAGACGGCCTGCTGGAGTTTGTCGACGCTGGTGGCGATCGCGTCTGCGGTCGCTACGCAGTCGAGCGCCTTGTCGAGGGCGCCGCAGCCGGCGGCTGTGGGCACGACGAGTGCGGCGGTAACGATCGTGAGGGCTATGCGGCGGCGCGCAGACATGGAACGGTCCTCCCCGGGTACGGACGGGCGCACGGTTCGGCCCGTGCGCCCGTGACTCTAACGACGCCGTGGGCGCCGTTTTTGGTTGCCCTGTTACTCGGCGGTGCCGAGGGCGGCGCGCTGGAGGGCGGCGCGCTGGAGGGCGGCGAGGTCGGCGCAGCCTCCGGTGGCGAGGTCGAGGAGTGCGTTGAGTTCCTTGCGGTCGAAGGGCTCGGCCTCGGCGGTGCCCTGGACCTCGACGAAGCGGCCGTCGCCGGTGCAGACGACGTTCATGTCGGTTTCGGCGCGTACGTCTTCCTCGTAGCAGAGGTCGAGGAGGGGGGTGCCGTCGACGATGCCGACGCTGACGGCGGCGACGGTGCCGGTGAGGGGCTTGCGGCCGGCTTTGATGAGCTTCTTGCCCTGGGCCCAGGTGATGGCGTCGGCGAGGGCGACGTAGGCGCCGGTGATGGCGGCGGTGCGGGTGCCGCCGTCTGCCTGGAGGACGTCGCAGTCGAGGACGATGGTGTTCTCGCCGAGTGCCTTGTAGTCGATGACGGCGCGCAGGGAACGGCCGATGAGGCGGCTGATCTCGTGGGTGCGGCCGCCGATCTTGCCGCGTACGGATTCGCGGTCGCCGCGGGTGTTGGTGGAGCGCGGCAGCATCGAGTACTCGCTGGTGACCCAGCCTTCGCCGCTTCCCTTGCGCCAGCGGGGGACGCCTTCGGTGAAGGAGGCGGTGCAGAAGACCTTGGTGTCCCCGAAGGCGATGAGGACGGAGCCCTCGGCGTGCTTGCTCCATCCGCGTTCGATGGTGACCGGGCGGAGCTGTTCGGGGGTGCGGCCGTCGATTCGAGACATGTGCCGAGCCTATCGGCATATGGGTGAGGGGCCGTTCCGGGTGGAAGGCCCCTCGGTCGAGCTCAGCGCGGCGTGCGGCGGCAGGTCACATCATGTCTTCGATGTCGGCGGCGATGGGGTCGGCGTCGGTGCCGATGACGACCTGGATCGCGGTACCCATCTTGACGACGCCGTGGGCGCCGGCGGCCTTGAGCGCGGCTTCGTCGACCTTGGCGGGGTCCACGACTTCGGTGCGGAGGCGGGTGATGCAGCCTTCGATCTCTTCGATGTTGTCGATTCCGCCGAGCCCGGCGACGATCTTCTCAGCCTTGCTGGCCATGTCTTTCTCCCTGCGTTCAAGAGCGCTGAGCGCTGCCTCGGCCCACGTAGGTCCGCTTCGTCACGGTAACGCACGGTTGGCCCAACTTCGCGGGCGTGTAACCACCTCGTACCGAATGATGACGATCACCAGTGCCCTGTCGTCGACGGGGCCATCGGGACCGTACCGCAACTGGTCTACACCAGTCTGCGACTCCTGCCAAACCTGGCATGCTCCGGGAGGACGCCGATGAGCACCGAGAGCGCTTCCGCGCCGCGGCCGAAGCGGCGGCACGGTCTCTTCCAGGGACTGCAGAAGGTCGGCCGGAGCCTGATGCTTCCCGTGGCAGTCCTCCCGGCGGCCGGTCTGCTGGTCAGCCTCGGCCGACTCCTCGAGGCCTCTCTCCACGGCGACTTCTGGGACAGGACGTCCGAGGTGCTCATCAAGGGCGGCACCGGCATCCTCGACGGCAGCCTCGGCCTGCCCCTGCTCTTCTGCATCGGTGTCGCGATCGGCTTCGCGAAAAAGGCCGACGGCTCGACCGCACTCGCCGCCACCGCGGGCTTTCTCGTCTACTACAACGTGCTCAAGGCGTTCCCGGTCGGCGGTACGGAGACCAGAGCACTCCCGGACGGCATCCCGCAGAATCCGGGCGTGCTCGGGGGCATTACGATCGGCCTGCTCACCGCCGTCATCTGGCAGCGCTACCACCGCACCAAGCTGGTGGACTGGCTCGGCTTCTTCAACGGACGCCGGCTCGTCCCGATCATCATGGCGTTCGTCTGCTGCGTGCTGGGCGTGGTGTTCGGACTGCTGTGGGAGCCGGTGGGGGACGCGCTGACATGGTTCTCCAAGCAGCTGATCGGCCTCGGCGCATGGGGTGCTGGCCTGTTCGGTGTCGCCAACCGGCTGCTGCTCCCCGTCGGCATGCACCACTTCCTGAACATCTTCGTCTGGCTCCAGGCAGGTGAGTTCACCACGCCGGAGGGCACCGTGGTGCAGGGCGACCTGACGCGCTTCTTCGCCGAGGATCCGAACGCGGGGCAATTCATGTCCGGCTTCTTCCCGATCATGATGTTCGGCCTGCCGGCCGCCGCACTCGCGATGACGCACTGCGCCCGCCCCGAACACCGCAAGCGGGTCGGCGGCCTGATGTTCTCGGTGGCACTCACCTCCTTCGTCACCGGCGTTACCGAGCCGATCGAGTTCTCCTTCATGTTCGTGGCACCGCTGCTGTACGGGATGCACGCGCTGCTCACCGGCGCATCGATGGCCATCACCTGGGCCCTCGGCGTGCATGCGGGCTTCACTTTCTCGGCGGGGCTGATCGACTACGTCGTCAACTGGCACCTGGATACGAAGCCGTGGCTGATCATCCCGATCGGTGCGTGTTTCGCGGTGGTCTATTACGTGCTCTTCCGGTTCGCGATCACGGTCTTCGACATTCCGACGCCGGGGCGGGGGCCGGAGGAGCTCGAGGAGGAACTGGAGCGGGACTCGACCAAGGCGTAGAGCGTGGAGCGGCGTCGCGGGCGGGTCCTCCGACCCCGTCCCGGCACGCACTGAAGGCCCCCGGACCGTACGGTCCGGGGGCCTTCAGCCGTGTTTTGGCACGTATGGCCCGGCCACAAAATTCGCAGGTTCCTTATCGAACCCTCACGTGCTAAAACTGGTCTACACCTCTCAGAGGTGTAGACCACGCGGTCCAGACCAATGCCGCGTTTCCCCTTTGAGACGCCGCCCTCCCCGTTGTCCCTGTCCCCTGGCGGCGCCTTGCCCACTGGAGGAAGTTATGAGTACGGCTACCGCGGCCACGGCCCCGCCCGCCAAAAAGTGGAGCTCAGGCCTGTTCCAAGGTCTGCAGAAGGTGGGTCGAAGCCTTCAGCTGCCCATCGCCGTTCTGCCCGCTGCGGGCATATTGCTGCGCCTGGGCCAGCCGGACGTGTTCGGCGCCGACGGTCTCGGCTGGGACAAGGTCGCTTCGGTGTTCGCCACCGCCGGTGACGCCGTCTTCGCCAATCTGCCCCTGCTCTTCTGCATCGGCGTGGCCATCGGCTTCGCGAAGAAGTCCGACGGATCCACCGCCCTGGCCGCGCTGGTCGGCTTCCTGGTCTACAAAAACGTCCTCACCGCGTTCCCGGTCACGGAAGCCGTGGTCAACACAACCGAGAACAAGGGCGTGGATGTCGCCGCGACCTACAACAACCCGGGTGTCCTCGGGGGCATCATCATGGGTCTGCTCGCCGCGGTCCTGTGGCAGCGCCTCCACCGCACGAAGCTGGTGGACTGGCTCGGCTTCTTCAACGGCCGCCGGCTCGTTCCCATCGTCATGGCCTTCGTCGGTGTGATCGTGGGTGTCTTCTTCGGCCTGGTCTGGGAGCCGATCGGTGGGATCATCTCCGACTTCGGTGAGTGGATGACCGGGCTGGGCGCCGGCGGCGCCGGCCTCTTCGGTGCCATCAACCGCGCGCTCATCCCGATCGGCATGCACCAGTTCGTGAACACCGTCGCCTGGTTCCAGATCGGCGACTTCACCAACGCGGCCGGCGAAGTGGTCCACGGTGACCTCAACCGTTTCTTCGCCGGCGACCCTGAGGCCGGCCTGTTCATGTCGGGCTTCTTCCCGATCATGATGTTCGGTCTGCCTGCCGCCGCGCTGGCCATCGCGCACACCGCCCGCCCCGAGCGCCGCAAGGCCGTGACGGGCATGATGGTCTCGCTGGCCCTGACCTCGTTCGTCACCGGAGTGACGGAGCCGATCGAGTTCTCCTTCATGTTCATCGCGCCGCTGCTGTACGCGATCCACGCCGTCCTGACCGCCGTGTCGATGGCCGTCACCTGGGCGCTGGGGGTCCACGCGGGCTTCACCTTCTCCGCCGGCCTGATCGACCTCGGCCTCGGCTGGAGCAAGGCCACCCAGCCCTGGATGATCATCCCGATCGGCCTGGTGTTCGCGGCGATCTACTACACGGTCTTCCGCTTCGCCATCACCAAGTTCAACCTCCCCACCCCGGGCCGCGAGCCCGAGGAAGAGGTCGAGGACCTCACCAAGGCGTGATCGTCCGCGCCGCACACGTCGAAGCCCCTGTCCTCCGCGCGGAGGACAGGGGCTTCGGCCATTCGTTCTCAGATCTCGTAGATCGCGCCCGGGGCCGCGATCTCGGTCGGGCCGTCGTACACCGCGCGGGCGTCCGCCAGGTTCTGCTCGGCGTCCGTCCACGGCGGGATGTGGGTCAGCACCATGCGGCCGACGTTCGCCCTGCGGGCGTGCGCCCCGGCCTCCCGCCCGTTGAGGTGGAGGTTCGGGATGTCCTCCTTGCCGTGCGTGAAGGACGCCTCGCACAGGAACAGGTCCGTGCCGTCGGCAAGGTCGTGCAGGGCGTCGCAGACGCCGGTGTCACCGGAGTACGTGAGCGACCTGCCGGCGTGCTCCATGCGGATGCCGTACGCCTCGACAGGGTGGCTCACCCTCTCCGTACGCACGGAGAACGGGCCGATGTCGAAGCTGCCGGCCTTCAGCGTGTGGAAGTCGAAGACCTCGCTCATGGAGGAGGCGGTGGGGGTGTCCCCGTAAGCCGTGGTCAGTCGCTGCTCGGTGCCCTCGGGTCCGTACACAGGGATCGGCGCGGGGCGGCCGCCCTCGTAGCGGTAGTAGCAGGCGACGAAATATCCGCACATGTCGATGCAGTGGTCCGCATGGAGATGGCTGAGGAAGATGGCGTCGAGGTCATAGAGACCGCAGTGGCGCTGCAGCTCGCCCAGGGCTCCATTGCCCATGTCGAGGAGCAGCCGGAAGCCGTCGGCCTCTACGAGGTAGCTCGAGCAGGCCGATTCCGCGGACGGGAACGACCCCGAGCAGCCGACGACGGTGAGCTTCATGGAGCTTGAACCTCCGTTGACGGGGAGGGCTGGGGAAAGTCGTGCGGTGCGTCGAGCGTAAGGCGCGAAAGGGCTGGTCGCTCCTCCGGGGCACGGCGTTGTGGGGCAACTCACCCCCTTGACCAAGGCAGTATGCGGCCAGGTCCGGGCCTTGACCGGTCCGGGGTCGACCAGGGCCCTGCCCGGTCCGGGTCGACCAGGGCCTTACCCGGTCCGGGGCGGCCAGGGCGGGGGCCGTTGGTGGTTGCGCCCCTGGGTGGTTTCCACCTTGCCAGGGCGGGCTTCCCCGGGCACGGCCCGGCCCCGGGGGCCGTGGGAGCGCGTGGCTACGGGGGCGAAGGTACCGTCGGCGGTATGGACACGTCCTGGTGGCTCGCGGTGGCCGCGGTGGTGGTGCTCGCGCTGCTCGCCGCGGTGGTGGACGGCCGCGGGCGAGGTGGCGGCCGGCCGGGTGGCCGCACGCGACCGCCGGGGCGGCCGGGTGAGCGGGGGCGCCGGCCGAAGGGCGGTCCGGCGCCGGGCGAGATCTGGTGGGCGGAAGTGCCCTACGAGGACCGGCAGGGATCGAAGGACCGCCCGTGTCTGGTGCTGTCGGTACGGGGCGATACGGCCCAGGTCGCCAAGATCACCAGCCGGTACCACGACGAGCGTCCGGGCGTGATCGCGCTGCCGCCGGGGACGGTGGCGGATGCGCAGGGCCGCCCGAGCTTCCTGGAGACGGACGAGCTGCGGGACGTGGGGCTGTGGGAGTTCCGCCGCCGTGTGGGGGTGGTGGACCCGACGGTCTGGGACCAGGTCAGACACTTGGCCGCGTGAGCGGGTCCCCGGACCCACGGGGTGGCGGTTCGTGGGGCTGACGCCCCCACCCCCATCCGCCGGCTCCGCAGTGGGCCCCGGCACGCGGGCCGCGTCCCGGGCCCTGCGGGACATCAGCGGCCGCGGCCGTCCCGCGCCGGCCTCAGGACCGCCCGACCCCAGCAACACGGGGCCGCCCGCCCCATGCGGCCGGCCCCGGGAAACCCACCGGCAACAACATCCAACGGCCCCCGCCCCTGGCCAACCGCGGACCACGTCAGGCCCAGAGCTGGCCCTGCAGTGCTTCGATCGCCGCCTCCGTCGTCGGGGCCGTGTAGACGCCCGTCGACAGGTACTTCCAGCCGCCGTCCGCGACCACGAAGACGATGTCCGCGGGTTCGCCCGCCTTGACCGCCTTGTTGCCGATGCCGATCGCCGCGTGCAGCGCCGCGCCCGTGGAGACGCCCGCGAAGATGCCCTCCTGCTGGAGCAGTTCGCGGGTGCGGGTGACCGCGTCCGCGGAGCCCACCGAGAAGCGGGTGGTCAGGACCGAGGCGTCGTACAGCTCGGGGACGAAGCCCTCGTCCAGGTTGCGCAGGCCGTAGACCAGGTCGTCGTAGCGCGGCTCGGCGGCGACGATCTTGATGTCGGGCTTCTGCTCGCGCAGATAGCGGCCGACGCCCATGAGCGTGCCGGTGGTGCCGAGGCCCGCCACGAAGTGGGTGACGGAGGGCAGGTCGGCGAGGATCTCCGGGCCGGTGGTGGCGTAGTGCGCGCCCGCGTTGTCCGGGTTGCCGTACTGGTAGAGCATCACCCAGGAGGGGTTCTGCTCGGCGAGTTCCTTGGCGACGCGCACCGCGGTGTTGGAGCCGCCCGCCGCCGGCGACGAGATGATCTCCGCTCCCCACATGGCGAGCAGGTCCCGGCGCTCCTGGGAGGTGTTCTCCGGCATGACGCAGACGATGCGGTAGCCCTTGAGCTTCGCCGCCATGGCCAGGGAGATGCCGGTGTTGCCGCTGGTGGGCTCGAGAATGGTGCAGCCCGGGGTCAGCCGGCCGTCCTTCTCCGCCTGCTCGACCATGTGGAGCGCGGGGCGGTCCTTGATCGAGCCGGTCGGGTTGCGGTCCTCGAGCTTGGCCCAGATCCGGACGTCGTCCGAGGGCGACAGTCGCGGGAGCCGGACCAGCGGGGTGTTGCCGACCGCCGCCAGCGGGGAGTCGTAACGCATCAGCGCATTCCCACCCGTCGCCCGGCCGCCACCACGGCAGGACGCGGCTGCGCCGCGTCGGATCCGCCGGCGACCGCGGGGAGGATGGTGACGCTGTCGCCGTCGGCGAGCTTGGTGGAGATGCCGTCGAGGAAGCGGACGTCCTCGTCGTTGAGGTAGACGTTGACGAAGCGGCGCAGCTGGTCGCCGTTCGCCTTGTCGACGATCCGTTCCTGGATTCCTGCGTGGCGGGTCTCGAGGTCGGCGAAGAGCTCGGCGAGGGTCTCTCCGTTGCCTTCGACGGCCTTGGCGCCGTCGGTGTAGGTGCGGAGGATGGTCGGGATGCGGACCTCGATGGCCATGGAGTGGGCTCCTGTCGGGAGGGTGGCGTAAGGGCGCGGCTCTGGCCCCCGCGCGGGGGGGGGTGGTGCTTGAGGTGCGTCCGGTCCGGGGTGCGGAGGCTGGTCAGGACGCGGTGCGGGCCGTACACATCGCGCTGGCGAGGCGGCACAGGTCGACGTGCAGCCGCGCCACGAGCAGCAGCGTGCTCGGCGTCTTGTCGCTCACGTCAGGGGGAACCATGCGGTCATCGTATCGATTCCCGCTCCCTACCCCGGAGTGTGATCCCACATGTTGGGCACATGGTGCTCGCCATTCGGACGGACCGGTGCTGCCCCGGCCTCAGTAGGCCTCGACGACCTCGACCTCTTCCTCGGTGATCTCGCCCTCCACGATGCGGAACGAGCGGAACTGGAAGGGGCCCGCGCCGTCCGCGTCGGCGGTGGAGACCAGGACGTAGTGCGCGCCGGGCTCGTTGGCGTAGCTGATGTCGGTGCGCGAGGGGTACGCCTCGGTCGCGGTGTGCGAGTGGTAGATGATCACCGGCTCCTCGTCGCGGTCGTCGAGCTCGCGGTAGAGCTTGAGCAGATCGCCGGAGTCGAATTCGTAGAACGTGGGCGAGCGGGCTGCGTTCATCATGGGGATGAAGCGCTCGGGGCGGCCGCTGCCCTCGGGGCCGGCGACCATGCCGCAGGCCTCGTCGGGGTGGTCCTGGCGGGCGTGCGCCACGATCTGGTCGAACAGAGCACGGGTGATGGTCAGCATGGTGACGACAATAGGCGGCTGATCCGCGGTTCTGAGATCCGGGGATCAGCCGGTGAGATCGCTCAGGAGACCGGCGAGGGCGGGTCGGTGGCCGCGAGCAGGGCGTGCACGGCGGTTTCCATCGCACGCCGGGCCGCCTCGATGTCCAGGCCGCCGCTGCGCCAGTGGTACCAGGCACCCCATGTGGTGACCGCGTCCAGCCCGTTGAGCAGGTCCGTCCTGCGGTCCTCGGGCACCCGGTCGAGCTCCGCGGCGAAGACCTCGGCCAGTCGTCCACGGGCGAAGTCCAGGACCTGCCGGGTGGCCTCCTCGACGCGCTCGGAGGGCTGGTCCATGCGCAGGATCGCGAGCCGGGCCGGGGTCATCCACTCCAGGATCCGGGCGCGCTGTTCGGCGAGAGCGGTCACCCGGGCCGCGCGCGGGCCGTCCGTGGGCAGCGGCTTGATCCGGGCGGTCAGCTGTTCCAGCCGCCGGGTGATCGCGGTGTCCGCCAGTTGGGCCATGTCGGCGAAGTGATGGAACACCAGGCGCCGGGACACGCCTGCCCGCTCGGCGACCCGGTCCGCCGGGAAGTGCGACTCGCCTTCGTCGAGCAGAGCC
Organism: Streptomyces sp. NPDC002889; assembly: GCF_042888425.1. Lineage (NCBI taxonomy): Bacteria > Bacillati > Actinomycetota > Actinomycetes > Kitasatosporales > Streptomycetaceae > Streptomyces > Streptomyces sp. NPDC002889. Next base: position 118,520 of record NZ_JBIAPT010000004.1, on the reverse strand, counting down.
AGCAGGGCGTCGGCGATCTTCTCGCGGGTCTGCCGCCCGCGCTCGGTACGGCCGTCCGGAGCGCGGCCCCGGGCACGGCCATGAGCACTGTCCGGTGACTGTCCGTCCGGCTGCTTCACCGCGGCACCTCCTCGCCTTCTCGTTGACATTGTTGCACTCGTGATGCAACGGTTTGATTGCACGCCGAGTGCAATAAGTTCCTTACGAGAGGGCGGCGTTCCCGATGCTCCTGTCCGCCGGGCGCTGGTGTGCCCGCAGACCCAAGCGAACCGTGGCAGCGTGGCTGCTCCTGCTCACCGTCCTGGCCGTCGCCGTCGGGGTGTTCGGGAAGGTCACCACCGAGGCCGTCACCATCCCGGGCAGCGACAGCCAGGCGGCGCGCGACGCCGGGGACGTTTTCCAGGACGCGGCCTCCGGCAGGCAGCCCGTCGTCCTCCACGCACCCGCCGACGAGGCGGCCCTCACCTCGGCTGTGCACCGGCAGGCGGTCGAGGCGGCGGCACGGGCCATCGCGGACGTGGATCACGTGGTGGCCGTCACCACTCCCTACGATCCGGCGGGCGGTACCGCACTCAGCTCCGACGGCCGCACCGGCCGCATCTTTGTCGAACTGGACCTCACCGGGCGGGACATCACCCCCGGGATCACCCGAAGCATCGTCGACGCAGCAGCTCCGGCCGCCGAGGCCGGCATCGAGGTCACCGCGGGCGGCGATCTCGCCGCAGCCGCGGACAAGGGCTCCAGCGGCCGCAGCGAGATCATCGGGCTCGCGGCCGCCTTCGTCATCCTCGCCGTGGGCTTCGGCAGTCTCGCCGCCGCCGGAGTGCCGCTGCTCGCGGGGGCGCTCGGCCTGGCGGTCTCCCTCTGTCTGATCGGCCTGGTGGGGCACCTCGTCGACATGCCGTCCTCGGGTACCACCATCGCGGCGATGATCGGCCTCGGCGTGGGCATCGACTACACGCTCTTCTGCCTGACCCGCTTCCGTGAGCTCCTGGCGGCCGGCGCAGGCGTCGAGGACGCGGCCGCCCGTACCATGGCCGGCTCCGGCAAGGCGGTGGTCTTCGCGGGCAGCGCGGTCGTCGCCGCGCTCGCGGGTCTGGCCCTGGGCGGGCTGCCCCTGCTGCACGCCCTGGCGCTGGCGCCGGGCATCGCCGTGCTGGTCGCCGTAGCGGCGACGCTGACCCTGCTGCCGGCCGTACTGGCGTTGCTCGGGCCGCGGCTCACCCCGAAGCGCTCCGATAAGGAGCGGGCGTGTCCCGGCCAAGGGGCCCCCGCCCGCCCGCGCGGCTGGGGCCGCATCGCCGGGTACGTCGCCGCGCGGCCATGGCGCGCTCTGGCTGCCGGTCTCGTGCTGACCGGTGTACTGGCTGCGCCCGCCGCCCAGTTGACGTTCGGCCAGCTCGACGCGGGCGACAAGCCCGCGGGTACGGCGAGCCGTACCGCGTACGACCGGCTGGCCGCGGCCTTCGGCCCGGGGGCCAACGGACCGCTCCAGGTCACCGACGCCCTGCCCACCCCGGCGGCCACGCCGGGCGACACCCGGATCACGGCGGTCACCGCCGCCCTGCGGGCGGCCCCCGGCGTGGCCTCGGTGGGACCGGTCCAGCTGAGCGCCGACGGCGCTCACGCGCGGTGGCAGGTCACGCCCACCACGGCGCCCGGGGATCCGGCCACCGCCGAGCTCGTGCACCGGCTGCGCGACCACACGCTGCCCGAGGCGACCGCCGGCAGCGGACAGGTCACCCATGTCGGCGGCTCCACAGCCGCCCAGGCCGACCTCAACGAGCGCCTGGCCCGGCGGATGCCGCTGGTGGTCGGTTTCGTCCTCGCCGTCGCGGCACTGCTTCTGCTGCCGGCCTTCCGGTCCCCCGTCATCGCGGTGAAGGCCGCGGTGATGAACCTGGTCTCGGTCGCGGCCGCCTACGGAGTGCTCACCGTGGCCTTCCAGTGGGGGTGGGGCGCGCCCCTGATCGGCCTCGAAGGGCCCGTGCCGATACCCGGATACGTCCCGCTGCTGATGTTCGCCGCGTTGTTCGGACTCTCCATGGACTACGAGGTCTTCCTGCTCAGCGCCGTCCGGGCGGCCTATCTGCGCGACGGCGACAACCGCCGGGCGGTGATCGGCGGGCTGGCCGGGACCGGGCGGATCATCACCTCCGCCGCGCTGATCATGGTCAGCGTCTTCCTGGGTTACCTGCTGTCCGACGACCCCGTGGTGAAGATGTTCGGCATCGGGCTGGCCACGGCCGTGGCCCTGGACGCGACGGTCGTTCGCGGCATCCTCGTCCCCTCCACGATGGTCCTGCTCGGTCGCGCCAACTGGTGGCTGCCCGCATGGCTCGACCGGCTGCTGCCGCACCTGGACATCGAGGACGACGGCCACGACGCGGCCCCGGCCTCGCCCACGCCGGTCACGGCTGCCGGTACCGCCCCGACGAGCACCGGAGGGGCCTCATGACCGGCACGTTCGCGCGGCTGCGCGGGCGACGGCTGTGGACCGTGACGGCTCTGGGTGCGGTGCTCGCCGCGCTGCCCGTCGCCGACCGGGTCGCCGCCGCCCGGGCCGAGGGCCGGCTCGCCGAGAGGATCGCCGGGCGCCACAGTGCGGTGGTCGGCACACCGCAGGTGCGGATCGACGCGTTCCCGTTCCTCCTGAGCGCAGCCGAGGGGACCTTCTCCTGCGTCGAGGTACGGGCGGACGCCGTCACCGGCGAAGGGCGCCCCGTACGGGCGTCGGTGAAGCTGCGCGGCGTCTCCGAGAAGGCGGGTACGTACACGGCGGCGAGCGCCGACGCGCAGTTCACCGCGCCCTTCGGTTCACTCGTCACCGGCCTCGGACCGGACGTGTCGGTGTCCGCGGCCGGCGATCGGCGGCTGCGTATCGACCGCGAGATCCTCGGTCTGCCGCTGACCGTCACGGCCGAACTGCGGCTCGCCGGGCACACCGTCACGGTGGTGCCGGTCTCCGCTGCGATCGCTGGCCGCCGGATCGACCCCGCCGACCCGCGTGTCGCCAGGGTGCTCGCGGGCCGGGAGCGTGTCGTGCCGGAGCTGCCCGCCGGTCTCGGCCCGACGGATGTCTCGGTCACCGACGCGGGCGTGACACTGCATGCCCGCGCGGACGACGTCCGGCTCACTCGCGCCCTCTCCCGGACCGGGTGAGCGGAGGGCGCTCGGAACATGCGGGCGGGCGGATCCGTACCGAAGAGTGGTACGGGTCCGCCCGCATGCTGGACCGGTGGGGCTCAGGTCCGGGTCAGGACCGCTTGGCGAAGGCCGCGCCCTCGGGGTTGCGGCGCTTGAGCACCAGGTAGGAGGCACCGAGGATCAGGGCCCACAGCGGCGCGCAGTACAGCGAGATCCGCGCGTCCTTGTCGATGCCCATCATCACGATGACCATGATGATGAACAGCAGTGCGAACCAGCTGGTGTACGGAGCACCCGGGGCCTTGAAGGTGGACTCGGGCAGCTCGCCGCGGTTCGCCTTGGCCCGGTAGCGGATCTGGCAGACCAGGATCATGATCCAGGCCCACATGCCGGAGATGGTCGCGAAGGAGACGACCTTGTTGAAGGCGTCGCCCGGCCACTGGTAGTTGATCCAGACGCCGACCATCATCAGCAGTGCCGAGAAGGTGGTGCCGATCAGCGGGGTGCCGCTCCTGGTCAGCCGGGTGAAGAGCTTCGGGCCCTGGCCGTTGAGGGCGAGGTCGCGCAGCATCCGGCCGGTGGAGTACATGCCCGAGTTGCAGGACGACAGGGCCGCGGTGAGGACCACGAAGTTGACGATGCCGGCGCCGAGGGCGAGGCCCATCTTGTCGAACGCGGCGACGAACGGTGAGACACCCGGCTCGAAGTTGGTCCAGGAGACCACCGACAGGATCATGATCAGCGCGCCGACGTAGAAGACGGCGATACGCCACGGGACGGTGTTGATCGCCTTGGGCAGGGTCTTCTCCGGGTCCTTGGACTCACCGGCGGTGACGCCGACCAGCTCGACCGCGAGGAAGGCGAACATCACGATCTGCAGGGTCATCAGCGTGCCGCCGATGCCCTTGGGGAAGAAGCCGCCGTCGGCCCACAGGTGGGTGACGGACGCGGTCTCACCGGCGTCGGAGAAGCCGAGGGTGAGGATGCCGAGGCAGATCAGGATCATGCCGACGATCGCGGTGACCTTGACCATCGAGAACCAGAACTCGAGCTCGCCGAAGAGCTTCACGGAGATGAGGTTCGCCGCGTAGAGGATGATCGTGAAGATCAGCGCGGACACCCACTGCGGGATGGCGAACCAGTACGTCATGTACTGGGCGGCCGCGGTGACCTCGGTCATTCCGGTGACGACCCAGAAGAGCCAGTACGTCCAGCCGGTGACGAAGCCCGCGAAGGGGCCGACGAATTCGCGCGCGTACTCGGAGAAGGAACCCGAGACCGGGCGGTACATGAGCAGTTCACCCAGTGCCCGCATGATGAAGAAGATGACCAGGCCGGCTATGGCGTAGGCCAGGATGAGGCTGGGTCCGGCCATCGAGATGGCCTTGCCCGCGCCGAGGAAGAGGCCGGTCCCGATGGCACCGCCGATCGCGATCATCTGGATCTGCCGGGCACCCAGTCCGCGCTGGTAGCCCTCGTCCGCGCCCGCGGCCTCTTTGCTGTCGTGCTGCTTGTCGACCTGCATTGAGGTCATGGTCATGCGCCCTTTCTCCATGCTGATCCGCCGCGACCGCTGCGTCGCGCGGCTGCGGATCAGGTCCTGATCCCCCCGGATGTGGATGGAGTGCTGCCAGCGGTCTGCCGGCTCAAGCGCCCCCGGGCACAGGGGTGGCGTGCCCGGTGGTCGTGAAGATTTATCACGGCCGAAACGATGATCGACCGGCCGGATCGTGGCGCACACCACAGGAAGAACCGGACAAAGCAATCGCGGCACCGCAATACAGGCCGTAGCGGTGACGCGATCGTTATCCGGATTTGAGTGTCCGTTGAGCGAACACTTCAGGGCGTACCGATGTCAGGACATCAAGGTCTCGACGAGCGTTTCCTGCAGCGCGCCGAGCCAGAGGTAGGCCATCACCATCGGCTTGCGCGGATCGGAGTCCGGCAGCCGGTACAGGGCTTCGTTCTCGTCCTCGTCCCCGACCTCCAGCCGGGTGCCGATGGTCAGCCGCAGGTCGTTGAGCGCGCCGAGCCAGTGCAGGCACTCGTCGGCGTCGAGCTCCAGCACGGCCCCGCCGTCGCCGGCGGCGTTGAGCGAGTCCAGGCTGCGCACCACGGCCATGGCGTCGTCGCGCTTGCGCGAGCGCAGGTCGTTCTCGGTGAAGCGCCTGAACTCGGCCGAGGAGGCGAGCAGTTCGTCGTCCTGAGGGGTGGCTTCGGGGTCGGGGTCGGCGTACGCGTCCGGGAAGAGCCGGGCGAGCGCCGGGTCGGAGGGCGCCTCGCTGGGCCCCTCGGCGAACAGGGCGGCCAGCGGGTCCTCGCCGTCGGCCGGCTCGTCACCGGGCCCGATGAGCTCCAGCAGCTGGACGGCGAGCGAGCGGAGGATCGAGATCTCGACCTCGTCGAGCGCGACGGCAGCGCCGCCGCCCTTGAGCGGCTCGAAGTGGCTGGCCATCACATACGGTCCTGGGAGAGCGTCGCCCACAGTCCGTAGCCGTGCATGGCCTGCACGTCGCGTTCCATCTCTTCGCGGCTGCCACTGGAGACGACCGCGCGCCCCTTGTGATGGACGTCGAGCATCAGCTTGTGCGCCTTGTCCTTGGAGTATCCGAAGTACGCCTGGAAGACGTAGGTGACATAGCTCATCAGGTTGACCGGGTCGTTGTGCACGAGGGTCACCCAGGGCACATCGGGTTCGGGGACGGCGAACGTCTCCTCGGCCGACTCCGGTCGTTCGATCTCTACGGGCACAGTCACTCCACCCATGCTGCCACCCGAGAGGCCTCGTCGCACAAACGGCCCCGGCCGGTGTCCACGACATCTCGTCAAACTGACGAGATGTGGGGTAGCATTCTCGTCATGGCTGCATCACCGGGGGGCGCCGCATCCGATCGCGGCTTCGCCGCCCCGGCGCCCCGGCCGACCGGCCGGCAGCCCGAGACGAAAGCGCGAGGTTGACTGCCGTGAACGTTGCGGACCTTGGGTTGCCGGTGGATGTTCCTTCGACGGCGCTCTTCACCGACCAGTACGAGTTCACGATGCTTCAGGCGGCACTGAAGGCCGGCACCGCGGAGCGCCGTTCCGTCTTCGAGGTCTTCACCCGCCGGCTGCCCGAGGGCCGCCGCTACGGCGTGGTGGGGGGCGTCGGACGCGTCCTGGACGCCGTGGAGAACTTCCGCTTCGACGCCGGCGTCCTCGGCTTCCTGCGCGAGGGGAACATCGTCGACGAGCCCACCCTGAAGTGGCTGGCCGACTACCGCTTCAGCGGCGACATCTGGGGCTACCCCGAGGGCGAGGTGTACTTCCCCGGCTCGCCGATCCTGCGGGTCGAGGGCTCCTTCGCCGAGTGCGTGCTGCTGGAGACCGTGATCCTGTCGATCCTCAACCACGACTCGGCGATCGCGGCCGCGGCCTCGCGGATGTCGTCCGCCGCCGGCGGCCGCAAGCTGATCGAGATGGGCGCGCGCCGCACCCATGAGCTGGCCGCGGTGGCCGCCGCGCGGGCCGCCTACGTCGGCGGCTTCGACTCCACCTCGGACCTGGCGGCCGGGTTCCGCTACGGCATCCCGACGGTCGGCACCAGCGCGCACGCCTTCACCCTGCTGCACGACAGCGAGCGCGACGCCTTCCAGGCGCAGATCGACTCGCTGGGCCGCGGTACGACCCTGCTGGTCGACACCTACGACGTGGCCGAGGCCGTCCGTACCGCCGTCGGGATCGCGGGTCCCGAGCTCGGGGCCGTCCGCATCGACTCCGGGGACCTGCTGCTGGTGGCGCACCGGGTGCGGCACCAGCTGGACCAGCTGGGAGCCGTGAACACCAAGATCGTGGTCACCTCCGACCTGGACGAGTACGCGATCGCCTCGCTGGCGGCGGCGCCGGTGGACGCGTACGGGGTCGGCACCCAGCTGGTCACCGGCAGCGGGCACCCCACCTGCTCGATGGTCTACAAGCTGGTCGCCCGTGCGCAGTCCGCCGGCCCCAAGGCTCCCTTGCACGCCGTGGCGAAGAAGTCGCTGGGCGGCAAGACCTCGATCGGGGGCCGCAAGTGGGCCGCGCGCCGCCTTGATGCGGACGGGATCGCCGAGGCGGAGGTGCTCGGAACCGGCGAGGTGCCGCCCGGTCTCGTGGACCGCCAGCTCCTCGTCCAGCTGGTCAAGGGCGGCGAGCCGGTCGCGCGCGAGCCGCTGGACGCGGCACGCGGACGGCACACCGCGGCCCGTGCGGCCCTGCCGATGTCCGCGACCCAGCTCTCGCGGGGTGAGCCGGTCATTCCGACCGAGTACGTGTGAGCCGAGGCCGTGTGAGCCCAGTGCGTCTGGGAGGCGCTCGCCGGACGCCCCCTCCCGTACGGCACGCCGAGTCTCTACGCTCAATGGCGTCCCCGCAGTTCGCCCGCTGATCCCAGCGCCCCCACCGACCCCACCGAAGGACACCCGCCATGCACCGCGCCTTGCTCGTCGTGGACGTTCAGAACGACTTCTGCGAAGGCGGAAGCCTCGCGGTGACAGGGGGTGCCGATGTCGCAGCCGCCATCACCGACCTCATCGGTCAGGCCCAGCCGGGCTACCGGCATGTGGTGGCCACGCGCGACCACCACGTCGATCCGGGTGACCACTTCTCGGAGCGGCCCGACTACGTCGACTCCTGGCCGCCCCACTGTGTCGCCGGCACGGAGGGTGTGGGCTTCCATCCGAACTTCGCTCCCGCGGTCGCGTCGGGCGCGATCGACGCGGTCTTCGACAAGGGCGCGTACGCCCCGGCGTACAGCGGCTTCGAGGGCACCGACGAGAACGGGACGACGCTCGCCCAGTGGCTGCGCGAGCGCGATGTGACCGAGGTGGACGTGGTGGGCATAGCCACGGACCACTGCGTGCGTGCCACGGCAGTGGACGCGGTACGGGAGGGCTTCACGACGCACGTCCTGCTGGACCTGACGGCGGGCGTCGCGGAGGCGACCACGGACCGCGCGCTGGACGAGATGCGCGCGGCGGGCGTGGAACTGTCCGGCAAGCCGGTCGTCTGACCCAGCGGGGCCCTGCGGGCGCAGGCCGGGTACGGGCTACCGCCGCGAGGTGTCGGCCCCCGGCCGTCGAACGCAAGCCGGGCACCGGCTGCCCGTTGGCAGCCACCGCGAGGCGTCAGCCCTGGTCACAGGCTCGTGGCGCGGAGCCACAGCTCCGGTGTCCGGTGCAGCACCGCCGTGACCCCGTCTGCGGACGGCGGCGGCGCCGGACCGCCGGACGGGCAGGTCCGGATTCCGCGTCGGCGCCGGGCCCGGTACGCGCATGCCGGGCAGGCCTCAGCCGTGGCCCGCGGGGCGCAACAGGGCTCGTATCGGGTGCCAGAGCTCCGCCGTCGCGTTCTGGTTCGCGCGCCACAGCAGGCCGTCGGGGTGGTGGAGCACCGCCGTGATCTCGTCCGGTGTGGGCGGCTCCGCGTTGCCGCGCAGATAGACCGCCCGCAGGCCGAGGTTCCGCAGCCGCGTCAGCGCCCTGGCCCGGTTGGCCGCATGCACCAGGAAGCGCACCGTGCTGCCGTCGCCGACCGGGCTGGGCAGGCTGAGAGCCACCACCACGCTGCCGTTCGGCAACTTGCAAAAACCTCCGCCGGGCATGCGGAACCACTCCCCCGTGAGCTGGTCTGTCAATAAGCACTTCGTCAGACGCACCTAAACACGATCGGCCGTCGCCCGCTAGAGGGCGACGGCCGATCATGCTTTGACCTGTGGTGATACCAATTACTTGGTCGACGGACCAACCTTGACGGTGATCGACTCGCCGCTGCGCGGCTCCTTGACGATCGAGATCTTGGTGTTGGTGTCAGCGACCTTCACGCTCGCGGTCGGGTTCTCCTCGTACCAGTAGACGCCCTTGCGGTCGTCGAAGACGGGGTTGCCCTTCTGCGGCTTGATCCACTGCGCCACGTCCGCGTTGTGCAGCGTGAAGCCGTCCGTCGCGTACCGGCTGAACGCCGAGTCGAACGTCTGGATCTTGTTCCGCATCAGCTTGCCGTCCGCCCACTTCATGGGCTTGGCGTGGGCGTCGACCGGAAGGACCAGTCCGTGGCCCGGGTGGGCGCTGGTGTTGTTGTCCTTCTGCGAGGTGTCCCACAGCCAGATCAGCAGGCCGTTCTGGTACGGGTAGTGCTCGACCCAGGCGTCCTTGGGCGCCTTGAAGCCGAAGTTGTACGGGCCGGCCTTGAGGGTCTTGTCGTACGACACGTACTGACGGTTCTCGGCCAGGTAGTACTGGTCGTACTCCTCGGTGAAGGACTCACCGATGCGCGAGAAGCCCTTCGCGGTCCAACCGGCGTCGTCACCCTCGGCGTTGTCCGAGAACAGCGGGGCGCCGTCGGCGGTGATGCTGATGGCGTCGGCCGCGAAGCCCTTGCCCGCCACTCCGCCGTCCGTCTGGTAGCGGAAGCGGACGTCGACCTTCTTGCCCGCGTAGGCGTCCAGCGCGTAGACGAGCTTCTTGTGCCCGCCCGACGGACCGGTCAGGGCCGGAGCGTCGCTGCTGTCACGGGTGATGGCCTTGCCGTCGGCAGTGCCGTCCACCGGCGTCCAGTTGGCGCCGCCGTCCGTCGACACCTCGGCGTAGAGGTAGTCGTAGTCGGCCTCGATGTCCCACCAGCCGGAGAGCTCCAGGGAGGCCTTCGACCTGCCGGTGAGGTCGGCGGAGCGGGTCAGGGTGTTCTTGAGGTCGTCACCCATGTTGCTCCACCACTGCTTGGAGCCCTCGGCGGGCTTCACGACAGTCGTGGTGACGGCCTTCTTCGGCAGCTCGACGACGAGCGCCTGCGGCCGCTTGGTGTTGTACTCCGCCACACCCAGGGTGTGGGTCGACTTCGTCGCCGCCTTGCCCTTGGTGTAGTTGAGCCAGCCCAGCTGCAGCTTGTCCCAGGCGGTCATGTCGCCCGGCAGGTCGCCGATGGAGTCCTTGCCGGTGCCGAGCCAGGAGCCCGCCGACATCAGGGTCCAGTAGCCGGTCGAGTTCTCGCCCTTGCCCGTGGTGTCGTAGTGGTCGGGCAGACCGAGGTCGTGGCCGTACTCGTGGGCGAAGACACCGAGGCCGCCGTTCTCGGGCTGCATGGTGTAGTCGCCCACCCAGATGCCGGTGCTGCCGATCTGGGTGCCGCCGGCCTTGTTGTTCTCCGGACCGGTCTTGCCGGCCTGGGTGCCGTAGGCGTACCAGCGGTGGGCCCACAGGGCGTTCTCGCCCTCGGCGCCGCCCCCGGCCGACTCGTCCTCGCCCGCGTGGACGATCTGGAAGTGGTCGATGTAACCGTCGGTCTCGTTGAAGTTGCCGTCACCGTCGAAGTCGTAGCGGTCCCACTGGTCGTACTGGGCCAGCTCCGCCTTGATCTGGGCGTCGGACTTGCCCTTGGCCTTCTGGTCGGCGGCCCAGGCGGTGACGCCGTCGCGGACCGTGTCCCAGACGTTGGCGCAGTTGGAGTCGCCGCAGTAGTTCGAGCCGTAGCGGGCCTCGTTGTAGTCGACCTTGACCCAGTCGGCGACCTTGCCGTCGACCGAGTAACGGCCGGAGGAGGTCTTCTCGTAGTAGGTCTTCAGGGACTCCTTCTGCCGGCCCTTCTTGTCCTTGCCGGTGGCGAAGTACAGGTCCTGGAAGTGCTGCTGGTTGTAGTCCGCCTGCCAGGCCGTCGAGTTGTCCTTCGCGCGGTCGGGCTGGGCGATCTTGTTGTGCAGCGGGCCGGGCGTGCCACCGTACTTCTTGACCGGGGCCTGCGGTCCGTCGGGACCGTCCGGGTCGAACATCGTGGTGTCGTCGACCTTGTCGCCGAACTCCACCAGGATCGTGAAGATCTTGTCCGTCTTCTCCCGGCCGAGCTCGACGTACTTCTTGTCGTCGAGCTTCACGACCTTGGACGCCCCGCGCTTCTGCACGGTGGCGTCGCCGGATATCACCTGCTCCAGCGCCGCCTGGCGCTGCTGGTCCTGCTGCTCGCTGAAGGGGCCCTCGAGGTCGTGCTCGACGTGGCCCTTCTGCGGTGCCGGGTCGTGCCGTTCGATACCGGCCGGGTTCGACGGCTTCTGGCCGTCGGCCTGAGCGCTGGTGAACGCCGCGGCCGAAGCAGTGGTCGCGGCGAGCGCAACGAGCACTGCGGACGCTCTGAACGTCCGTCGCTTGCTGGTCACTTGATGGTGTCCTCCCCCGCGCCCCGTCGCCACGGACCTATGTGGGGTCGTCCGCGCGCGGTGACGCGTCACAAGTGACGACATTCGACCGGAGTTGACGAAGAAAAGACAGCCCTTGACTTCGGTCGACCAACTGCACTATGCAGGAGAGGAGTTCCGGTATCCGGACGATGCCGAATCCGGACAAGAGGCGCACACTTTGGCCAGTTGGCCCCATGAATGACTCAATGCGCCCCCCATGCACCGGCACCGTGGGTTAGGTCACGCTTACTGTTCGTTCCGTCCGGGCATCCACCGTCGTAGAGTCTCTTGGCAGTGTGCGAACTGGCCTGAGACTCCCCCTGCCCCTGTCCCGAGGACGGATACCGTCATGCCGCGTCCGACTGCCGCACAGCTCGCCTACGGTTCGGCGACCGTCGTTCTCTCGACCGTCGCCCTCCTGCTGCTGACCCGCACCACCAACGGCGTCGCGGTCGCTGCCATCGGTGTCGCCGCCATGATGCTCGGCCTGCTGGTCGCCGTCGCCCTCCCGATGCGCCGGGCCGCACGGTCCGCCGTCCGCAGGAGCCGGGCCACCGCGGCCGGCGTCTCCACTCCGGCCGGCGTCACCGCCCCGCCCGCCGCGGCCCCTTCATCGGACGGGCTCACCACCCGGGTACCGGGCCCGCGGGCGCGCGCCGGAGCCGAAGCCAGGGTCGGCGAGCACTCGCTGCGCCGCTGAGGCGTGCCCCAGCCGCTGCGTGAGCCATGCCGTTGAGCCGGTGTCACCCGGCGGGTGCGGTTGAGCCGTCACCGGGCCGTGCCACCGAGCCGTGCCACCGGGCCGTGCCACCGGGCCGTGCGGTCGAGCCGTGCCACCGCACTACCCGCCCGCGACCACCACCGTCTTGCCGGCCTTGTCGTGCAGCCCCTGTCTGTAGGGCCTGTCCGCGACGATCGTGATGATGATGACGAGCCACCAGACGCAGAAGCAGCAGATCAGGGCAGGCACCCAGAGCACGATCGCACGCATCAGCGCGGAGCTGGTGTCGGGCACCCGGCCGTCGTTGAGCATCGCCACGCGCAGCTTCATGATGCTCTTGCCGATCGTCTGACCGTTGCGTTTGGTCAGGAGCGTGTCATAGCCGACGTAGGCGACGAGGGACACCAGCGACCACAGCCACTGCCGGCCCGTGTTCACCTGGTCGGTGATCTCGTCCCAGCTGTCCCCGTTCGTCGCCATCTCCCAGCCGCCTGCCGCCCAGGAGATGAGGGCCAGGGGAATGGCCACGATCAGCACGTCGATGAACCGGGCGAGGAACCGCTTGCCGAAATCGGCGAGCGGCGGCATCCCCGCGAGCGGGTCCACGCCGCCGAAGGCACCACCGCCGAAGGCGTTCGGATCGTACGGCGGGGGCTGCCCGCCACCGTACGGGGAACCGGCGCCCTGCCCCGGGCCGTACGGAGAGCCGGGCGGCGGGCCCTGTCCCGGCTCGCCCGGGGCGCCTGCCCCGGGCCGCCCCGGCTCCTCGGGGGGCTGTGGCTTCTTCCGGAAGGGATCGTCCTCGGGAGGCTCGCCCGACGGCGGCTGGTGGTTGCTCATGGGGGCAGTGCACCCCGCCCCGAAGGGCCCCGCAACGGCTCGCGTGCGTTCGGGGGAACGCCCCCGGACTCCGTACGACCGCGGCTCAGGCGGTCACGAACGTATGCGCCACCTTGTCGTGCCAGCACTGCCGCCAGGGGCGGTCGAACAGACACCACAGGACGTTGACCACGCCGACGACGAGGAGGCCCAGCACGCTGTAGAGGAGCCAGCGGCGCAGCGCTGCCCCGAACGGCGGCGGTTCATGGGACTCGATGTCCAGCACGCTGAGACCGCACAGCTTCTTGCCCAGGGTGCGGCCCCACTTGGCGGTCGGGAGTGCCTCGTACAGCACGCCGAGGACCAGCAGCGCCCCGAGGACGATGCCGAGGTGGCCCGCGGTGGTCGCGTCGATCAGCCAGACGGTGACCGTCTCGCCGGACAGCTTCGCCGCCTCGATCTTGTCGTCGATATGGGCGCGGGCCTGGGCGACGACGGGTACGGCGACGGCGCCGACGAGCGCGCCGAGCACCAGGGTGTCGACCAGTCGGGCGGCGAAGCGCCTGCCGAGCGATGCGGGGCGGGCCGCCGCCTGGGCCTGGGCGGCCTGCAGGAAGGGGTCGTTGACCGGGGGCTTCCAGGGCACGACGGGCGGCTCGCCGCCGCCGGACGCGGGTGCGGGCTGGGCGGAGTGGTGAACCTGCTGCGCCCAGGAGGCCGCACCGCCGCCGGTGCCGCTGGTCATGGGTGCGCCGGTCTGCGCCGGGAACTGCTGCTCCGGGGTCTGCGGCTGGGGCTGCTGGGGCGCCGGGGCCGTGGGGCCGCCGGGGGTGAGCGGCCGGATCGTCATGGTGCCGTCGCCCTGTCCGGTCGGCGTCCCGGTGCCGGCGCCCGGGCGCTGAGCGCGGATGGTGACGGTGCCGTCGGTGGGAGGCTGGGCTCCGCGGCGGGAGGCCTCTTCGGCGGCGGGCGTGGCCGCGTCGGCCTGGCCGGTCCCGGCCGCGGCACCCGGGCGCATGGCGCGGATGGCGACCGTGCCGTCGGTGGGAGGCTCGCCGGTACCCGTCGGGCCCAGCGGGCGTACGCCGCCGGGGACTTCGCCGCGCGGAACACCGGAGGCGGCCGGGCTCACCGAGCGGACGCCGGGCAGGGCGCCGCCGGTCGGGTCGGCGGGACGGCGAGGATCGGGCGCCTCAGCGGCCTGACCCTGCTGCGCGGGCAGCCGCGGGTCCTGCCCCGCGCCGCTGCCGCCGCCCCATGAGACCCGGTGGTCGCGGTCGCCGCCGAAGCCCGCCTGACGCGAGGCGTCGGCGTGCCAGGCGCTGGCCGGCTCGGGGCGCGTCGGCTGCTCGGAAGGGGTGGCCGTGGAACGCGAGGACTCCTCGACCGGATCCTCGTCGAGGAAGACCGGGCCGGTCTCCTCGAGGGGGGACGGACCGGGGGCTCCCGGTGCCGAGGTGCCGGGTGCTGTGGGCATGGCTTCACCCGAGGACGGCGCGGGCCTGCTCGTACCAGGCACCCAGGCAGCGCCGTTCCAGTACCGGACATATCCAGGAATGGATGGGTCCGGGTAGTAGCCGGGTGTGGGGCTGCCGTCGCCGGTTGCCGGGGTTGGGGCGCTCATCACCGTGGTCCCGTATCTCTTCGAGCCTCAATGCAGGGTCCACATCTATCAGACCGCCGCATGCCGCCGGGCCGGTCCCGCCGGAACGACCACTTTCCGGTTACGACCTGATCACAGAAAGTTGTTCCCGGAAGTCGCGTCACAGTGAGGAGGGAACCCGCTCTCCGTCGGTGATGGCCCGCTCATCGGGTCGTGTCACAGCAGTGCGGAGCGGAAAGGGAGAGCAGTCCATGCACACCGTGGTGGAACGCGAACTGGAGCTGGATCTGGTGCTGTCGCCCGAGCGCAGCATCGCTGTCCCGGCCCGGCTGATCTACCGCACGGCCGACCCTTACGCCGTGCACATCACCTTTCACATCGACTCCGAGCACCCCGTGGTATGGAGCTTCGCCCGCGAGCTGCTGGTCGAGGGGGTGTTCCGGCCGTCCGGTCACGGTGACGTGCGGATCCGGCCGACAAAGACCGACGGGCGCTGCGTCATCCTGATGACACTGAGTTCACCCGACGGGGAGGCGCTGCTCGAGGCGCCGTCCGCCCTGGTGTCCGCCTGGCTGGAGCGGACGCTGCGGGTGGTTCCTCCGGGCACCGAGCCCCAGCGGCTCGGCATCGACAGCGGCCTCGCCGAACTGCTCGCGCCCACGGTGACCGAGGACCGTTCGCAGGACGGTGACGGCTGAGACGGGGCCGTGGGACTCGAGGGGCTCAAGGAACTCGGCGGACCCGAGGGATTCGGCGGACCCGACGGACCCGACGGCTCAGAAGAGTTTGCCCGGGTTGAGGATGCCGAGCGGGTCGAAGGTCTGCTTGATGCCGCGCTGCAGCTCCAGTCCCACCGGGCCCAGCTCGCGCGCCAGCCACTCCTTCTTCAGTACGCCGACGCCGTGCTCGCCGGTGATGGTGCCGCCCAGTTCGAGGCCGAGCGCCATGATCTCGTCGAAGGACTCGCGGGCGCGCCGGGACTCGTCGGGGTCGGTGTGGTCGAAGCAGACGACGGGGTGGGTGTTCCCGTCGCCCGCATGGGCGCAGACGCCGATCGTGAGGCCGTACTTGTCCGCGATCGCGGCGGTGCCGTCGAGCATCGCGCCGAGCTTCGAGCGCGGTACGCAGACGTCGTCGATCATCGTGGCCGATTTGACGGTCTCGAGTGCGGTGAGGGACAAGCGCCGCGCATGAAGCAGCAGTTCGGACTCCGCAACGGTGTCCGCGGGGACGACCTCGCTCGCGCCGGCCGCCCGGCACAGCGCGCCGACAGCGGCCAGGTCGGCTGCGGGGTCGGGGGTGTCGAAGGCGGCGAGGAGGAGTGCTTCGGTGGTCTCGGGGAGGCCCATGGCAGCCAGCTTGTTGACGGCACGGACGGTCGTGCGGTCCATGAGCTCGAGGAGCGAGGGGGTGTGCCCCCGTTCCATGATCGCGCAGACGGCGTCGCAGGCGGCTGCCGCGGTGGGGAACTCGGCGGCCAGCACCAGCTGTGCCGGCGGCTGCGGCCGCAGCGCCAGAACCGCTTCGACAACGACGCCGAGGCTGCCTTCGGACCCGACGAACAGCCGGGTCAGGTCGTAGCCCGCGACGCCCTTGGCGGTGCGCCGGCCGGTGTTCAGCAGGCGCCCGTCGGCGAGGACGACCTTCAGGCCCAGGACGTACTCCGCCGTCACCCCGTACTTGACGCAGCACAGTCCGCCGGACGCGGTGCCGATGTTCCCGCCGATCGTGCAGGTCTCCCAGCTGGAGGGGTCCGGCGGGTAGTAGAGACCGTGTTCGCCCACGGCACGCGACAGCACCGCGTTGACGACACCGGGTTCGACGACAGCGATCCGGTCGACCGGGCTGATCTCCAGGATCCGGTCCATCTTGGTCAGCGACAGCACGATGCAGTCGTCGGAGGCGTTGGCCGCACCGGACAGCCCGGTGCGGGCGCCCTGCGGGACCACGGGCACGCGCAGCTCGGTCGCGGTGCGCATGACGTGCTGCACCTGTTCGACGGTGCGCGGCAGGACGACGACGGCGGGGGTGCCCGCGTCGCAGAAGCTCGCCATGTCGCGCCCGTACGAGGCGGTCACGTCCGGGTCGGTGATGAGGGCTTCGGCGGGGAGACCGGCACGCAGCCGTCGCAGGAGATCGTCCATGTTCCTCAGCGTGGCACCAGGGGGCCATCGGTGTGAACCGGTCCGTGTTCCGCTTCGCAGAGCCGAGTGTGTTCTTCGTATTGACTGGCCGCTGACGCACAGTGAGCGGCATGAACAGCCAAACCCTGAAGAAAGCCGCAATCAGCACACTGATCGGCGCGACTCTGGTCACCGGGGTGATCCTGATCGGCCCCGGGTGGGGGAACGACAGCGGTCCGGCTCCGGCGCCGGGTCCGGCGTCGCGGGCGATGGCGGCGGTGGGCGCGGGCGCGCCGGCCTCCCTGTCCGATCTCGCCGCCCTCATCGCGGATCGTGAGCGGTGGCTGCGCAAGAGCCCTCGCGACGACGAGTCATGGGCGGTGCTCGGGGCCGCCTATGCGGAGCGGGGCACGCGGCTCGCGGACTCGTCGTACTACCCGTCGGCGGAGCGTGCGCTGCAGCACTCGCTGGAGTTGCTCCCGGCCGCCGAGGGCAATGTGGATGCGTTGATCGGCCAAGCGGCGCTGGCCAACGCACGGCACGACTTCACGAAGGCGCGCGGCCTGGGAGAGAGAGCGGTCGAGCTGAAGCCGAATCTCTGGCGGGCGTATCCGGAGCTGATCGACGCCTACAACGGGCTCGGCGAGTACAAGGCCGCGATCAAGGCCATGGACAGGCTGCAGAAGCTGCGCAAGGACCCGGGGATGCAGGGGCTCGAAGCCCATGTCTACCGGGAACGCGGCTGGCGCGAGGACGCGGCTGCGGCGGCCCACGACGCAGCCGCGAGCGCCGAGTCCCCGGTGGAGAAGGCGGCCGCGCTGCACCTGCTGGGCGAGTTGGCCTGGGAGCAGGGCGAGCCGGCCGAGGCGGAGCGGCAATACACGGCGGCGCTGCGCGTGTCTGCCGAAAGCCATCGGTCCCTGGCGGGCCGGGCCCGGGCCCTTGCGGCGCAGGGGCGTACGGCCGAGGCGATGCGCGACTACCAGGCGGCGCTCGCCAAGGTGCCGCTGCCCGAACACATCCTGGAGCTGGGCGAGTTGTACGAGTCGCAGGGGCTCGACGGCGATGCCACGACGCAGTACGACCGTCTGCGCGAGCACGTGGCGGAGGCGGCCGCCCACGGGGTGGACAACGAGCTGGTCCTGGCGCGCTTCGAGGCGGACCACGGGGCTCCGGCAGCCGCGGTGCGCCGGCTGCAGGACGAGTGGCGGCGGGGGCACCGGAGCGCGGACGTGGCGGACGCGATGGGCTGGGCGCTGTACAAGGCGGGTCGGCCGAGCGACGCACTGCCGTTCGCCAGGCGGGCGACCCAACCGGAGCTGCACAGCGCGCTGTTCACATACCACAGAGGGCAGATCGAGCGGACGCTGCAGAATTACGGGGCTGCGCGACGGAACCTGGAGGAGGCGCTGCGGATCAACCCGCAGTTCTCACCGCTGTTCGCGCCGTTGGCCCAGGAGGCGTTGGCGGATGTGGGCCAGCCGCCCGCAGGCGGGCCGAGGGACATGACCGGCGAAGAGACGGGCGGGGGAACGGGCGAGGAGCGGGAGGAGACGGAGGAAGGGGCGAGGTCCGGGGCCGACACCGGGAGCCGGAGCGGGACCGAGTCACCGGAGACGGCGACGCCGTCTCCGGCTCCGCCGTCCACTGCGCCGACGCGGTCGGCCACGACCGAGCCGGAGGAGCGCGCGCGTGCCTCTGAGGAGCCGGCGGAGCCGTCCGCGTCGGGTGGGTCCACCCCGCGTACGGCGACGGCCGGAACCGCGGACCGGCCCCCCTCGGGGCAGCCCGCTCGCCTTGCCTCCCGACCCGCCGACGAACCCGCGTCCTGGACATCGCTCTCGGTGCCGTCCGGGGTCACGTAGCCGATCACGTGGTCCACACGGGGCCCTGGAGAGACGCGAGAACCGGACGGGCCCGGAATTCAGGCCCGTCCGGCACTTCGAGCACGAGGTGTCAGAGGTCAGAGGTTGCCGCGCTTGGCCTGCTCGCGCTCGATCGCCTCGAAGAGGGCCTTGAAGTTGCCCTTGCCGAAGCCCATCGAGCCGTGCCGCTCGATCATCTCGAAGAAGACGGTCGGACGGTCCTGGACCGGCTTGGTGAAGATCTGCAGCAGATAGCCGTCCTCGTCACGGTCGACCAGGATCTTCAGCTCGCGCAGCGTCTCGACCGGCACCCGGGTCTCGCCGGCCCACTCGCCGAGGGTGTCGTAGTACGAGTCGGGGGTGTCCAGGAACTGCACTCCCGCGGCACGCATGAAGCGCACGGTGGCGACGATGTCGTTCGTGGCGAGCGCGATGTGCTGCACACCGGCCCCGTTGTAGAACTCCAGGTACTCGTCGATCTGCGACTTCTTCTTCGCGATCGCCGGCTCATTGATCGGGAACTTCACCTTCAGCGTGCCGTCGGCGACGACCTTCGACATCAGGGCGGAGTACTCGGTGGCGATGTCGTCGCCCACGAACTCCTTCATGTTGGTGAAGCCCATGACCTTGTTGTAGAAGCCGACCCACTCGTTCATCCGGCCGAGCTCGACATTGCCCACACAGTGGTCGATGGCCTGGAAGGTGCGCTTGGCCGGCGGCTCGACGATCGGCTCGGCTGCGGCGAAGCCGGGCAGGTACGGGCCGTCGTAGCGGGACCGGTCGACGAGCGTGTGGCGGGTCCTGCCGTACGTGGCGATGGCGGCGAGGACGACGACCCCGTGGTCGTCCTTGATCTCGTACGGCTCGGTGATGCCGGTGGCGCCGTGCTCGGTGGCGTACTTGTAGGCCGCGTGGGCGTCCGGCACCTCGATGGCCAGGTCGACGACGCCGTCGCCGTGCTCGGCGACATGCTCTGCGAGGAAGCGGCCCCAGTCGGTCGTGGCCTTGATCACGGAGGTGAACACAAAGCGGGCCGCGCCGTTGGTGAGGACGTAACTCGCCGTCTCACGGCTGCCGTTCTCCGGCCCGGAGTAGGCGACCAGCTTCATGCCGAAGGCCGTGGAGTAGTAGTGCGCGGCCTGCTTGGCGTTGCCGACGGCGAAGACGACCGCGTCCATCCCCTTCACCGGGAAGGGGTCGGCCTCACGCGCGGTGGTCGGGTGCTGATCGGTGATCATCGAGTTATCTGCCATGGTGGCAGGCTCCACCCGATCCACAAGGTGCGCAATAGTTCGCCGTATCACTGGGCAACCTGTACACCCATGAAGCAGGATGACAGGGCTTTCTGTACATGATGACCATCAGGGAGAGACCGTCATGGCGATCGACCATCTGGACGGCCGGCTCATCGTGCTGCTGGCGCGCGAGCCACGCATAGGGGTGCTGGAGGCATCCCGGCGGCTCGGCGTGGCACGCGGGACGGTCCAGGCGCGGCTGGACCGCCTTCAGTCGAACGGCGTCATCCGCGGGTTCGGTCCCGACGTCGATCCGGCGGCGCTCGGGTATCCGGTCACCGCGTTCGCGACGCTGGAGATCAAGCAGGGGCAGGGCGCGGATGTACGGGCCCATCTGGCGACGGTGCCGGAAGTCCTGGAGCTGCACACCACCACCGGCCACGGCGACATGCTCTGCCGGCTGGTCGCCCGCTCCAACGCCGATCTCCAGCGGGTGATCGACCGGGTGGTCGGCTTCGAGGGGATCGTGCGGGCCTCCACGGCGATCGTCATGGAGAACCCGGTACCACTGCGGATCATCCCGCTGGTGGAGCAGGCGGCGGCACAGGACCGGGACGACTGACGCCTCGGGGCCGCGGCCGGAGCCGTCGTTCGGGCGACGGGCTCGCCCGAAGTCCGCGTCTCGGGGAGGCGGTCGTTCGGACGCCCGGGCTCGGGCGTCAGCAGCTCGGGACCTTGCCGCCGTTGTCCAGTGCGCGGAGCGAGTCGACCGCACCCTTGAGGGTGGTGACCGGGATCAGCCGCAGCCCGTCGGGCAGTTCGGCCTGGGCGTCGGAGCACTCGCCCTTGGGCACCAGGAAAACGCTCGCGCCGTCCCGCTTGGCCGCCTGAGTCTTCAGCGACACGCCACCGACCGCGCCGACCTCGCCATCGGCGCTGATGGTGCCCGTACCGGCGATGCTGCGACCGCCGGTGAGGTCTCCGCCCTCACCGTCGCCTTCCAGCTTGTCGATGATGCCGAGCGAGAACAGCAGCCCGGCGCTCGGGCCACCCACGTCGGCAAGGTGCAGGGTGACCTTCACCTTGGCCGGGTCCTCGCCGAGGTAGGAGAGAGCGGCGCGGGTCGCGACGTTCTGGGACTCCCGCATGTCCTTCACGTTGCGGCGCTCGATCTCCCTGTCGGACTCGCCGGCCGGATAGACGGCGTCGCGCGGCAGGATCGCCTGGTCCGTACGGAACCAGCCGTCGACCACCTCGTCGAGACCGACGTCGGCGGAGGGGCCGGTGGCCACGATCGTCGTCATCCGCAGCTCGCCCTCGGTGGTGCGGGTGGGCGCCCCGGAGATGGTGATGACCGGCCTGCCCTGGACCTCACCGAGCACGTTCGCGGTCATGCCGGGCTGGGCCACGACGTACGGCAGCGGCACGAACGCGGCGACGGCGACGAGCGCGACGACGGGCAGGGCGCAGACGGCGAGGGCGCGGGGGCGCGAGAGACGGGAGAGCACGGTGTCAATGTATCCGCCACGGCAGGCCGGCCGCCCGGCCCGGGAGGGTTCGGGGGCGGGCCCGGGGCGCCGGACGCGCCGGCCGCCGGGACCGAGGTACCGGCAGCAGGAGGGGTGGGCCGAGACACCCCCGTGCAGGGGCACCTCGGCGCCGTACGACCGCCGGTGCCGGACGGGCGGGAACGGGATAATGCCGGGCGGGCCGGTCGCCCACCCGCGTGCCCGTCCCGCCCCCGTCAGCGCAGTGCGTCCGCCACCTCGCGTGCGGCGTCGACGACCCGGGGGCCGACCCGTTCCGGGACGGCGTCCGCGAGCATCACGACGCCCACACTGCCCTCTATCCCGGTCACGCCGACCAGGGCCGCGGCCGCGCCGCTCGCGCCCGCCTCCAGTTCGCCGTGGGTGAGCGTGTACCCGGGCTCGGCGTGGTTGCCCTGCCGGGCCGCGAGGATGGCCTTGCCGGCCGCGCCGCGGTCCAACGAGTGCCGGAAGCCGGCCCGGTAGGCAACGTGGTAGTCCGTCCAGGTCGGTTCGACGACGGCGACCGCGAGAGCATCCGCCCCGTCGACCAGGGTGAGATGAGCCGTCGCCCCGATGTCCTCGGCGAGGGAGCGCAGCGCGGGCAGCGCGGCCTCCCGCACCAACGGGTGCACCTGCCGGCCCAGGCGCAGCACGCCGAGTCCGACCCTGGCGCGACCACCGAGGTCACGCCGGACGAGGGCATGCTGTTCGAGCGTGGCAAGCAGACGGTAGACGACGGTACGGTTGACCCCGAGTTTGTTGGACAACTCGGTGACGGTCAGCCCGTGGTCGGTATCGGCGAGCAGTTTGAGGACACGCAGTCCCCGGTCGAGCGTCTGAGAGGTTTCCGCGGTCACGACGCCCCCCTCCTTCGGAGTGAGTGACGGCGGTCCTTCGACGGGACGGCGACACCGAGTCCCATCGGCGACGCGCCCAGAGGCCGCCGGCAGGCCAAAGCACACCGACTGCGCTCCGCGGCGGCGCTGCCACGGGGCGTTTGCAATGCGGGGACAGTAGCGAGCGGCACCGCTCAGCGGAAGCCCTCGTCCAGAATCCGGTCGGTGAGGCCTCTCACCAGGTCCGGTCTCCCGGCGTGAGAGCCGACCGTGCCCAGCTCGACGCGCCGACTTTCCGCGCCCGACCCACCGCACCGGAACCGGCTCACCGGGCCCGAACCGGCTCACCGAACCGTCTCGCTCCCGCGGCCCTCTCCGACCCCGCGCACCCCGGCTCGCATCCCCACGGGCAGCGCGCGGCTCACCGCATCCGGGTGGCCCACTCCTGGACCTTCTTGATCCGCTCCCGGATCTGCCCGGCCGTCGCCTCCGCACTCGGAGGTCCGCCGCACACCCGCCGCAACTCGGTGTGGATCACGCCGTGCGGCTTGCCGCTCTGGTGCACATACGCGCCGACCATGGTGTTCAGCTGCTTGCGCAGTTCGAGGAGTTCCTTGTGGGAGACGACGGGCCGCCGCTCGGCGGGCAGCTCCAGCAGGTCCGCCTCGGCGTCGGGCTTCTTGCGGCTGTGCGCGATCTGCCGCGCCTGCCGCTTCTGCAGCAGCAGTTGCACCTGGTCGGGTTCGAGCAGTCCCGGGATGCCGAGGTAGTCCTGCTCCTCCTCGCTGCCCGGATGCGCCTGCATGCCGAACTCGGCGCCGTCGTACAGCACCCGGTCGAAGACCGCGTCGGACTCCAGTGCTTCGAAGGGGAGCGTGTCCTGCTCGCCGGTGTCCTCGTCCTGCTGCTTCTCGGCCTCCGCCATCTCCTTCTCGGACTCGGCGTAAGGGTCCTCGTCCCCGTCCTTCTTCGGCCGGTCGAGCACATGGTCGCGCTCGACCTCCATCTCGCTCGCGAAACCGAGGAGGTTGGGGATCGTCGGCAGGAACACGGACGCGGTCTCGCCGCGCCTGCGGGAACGCACGAAACGCCCCACGGCCTGTGCGAAGAACAGCGGCGTCGAGATGGTCGTCGCATACACGCCGACCGCGAGGCGTGGCACGTCGACGCCTTCGGACACCATGCGGACCGCGACCATCCAGCGGTCCTGGCTCTCGCTGAACTCCTCGATGCGCCGGGAAGCCGCCGCCTCGTCGGAGAGCACGAGCGTCGCCCGGGTGCCGGTGATCTCGCGGATCAGCTTGGCGTACGCGCGGGCCGAGTCCTGGTCGGACGCGATGACGAGCCCGCCTGCGTCCGGGATGCCCTTCCTGACCTCGGTCAGCCGCTGGTCGGCGGCACGCAGCACGTTCGGCATCCAGTCGCCGCGCGGGTCGAGCGCGGTCCGCCACGCCTGCGAGATCGCGTCCTTGGTCATGGGCTCGCCGAGACGGGCGGCGATCTCGTCACCGGCCTTCGTGCGCCAGCGCATGTTGCCGCTGTAGCTCAGGAAGATCACAGGCCGGACGACGCCGTCGCCGAGGGCGTTGCCGTAGCCGTACGTGTAGTCGGCGGCCGACCGCCGGATGCCGTCGTTGCCCTCTTCGTAGGTGACGAAGGGGATGGGGTTGGTGTCGGACCGGAAGGGCGTACCCGTCAGGGTGAGGCGGCGGGTCGCGGGCTCGAAGGCCTCGAGGCAGGCCTCGCCCCAGGACTTGGAGTCACCGGCGTGGTGGATCTCGTCGAGGATGACGAGCGTCTTGCGCTGCTCGCAGCGGTTGCGGTGCAGCATGGGCCGCACGCCGACACCGGCGTACGTCACCGCCACCCCGTCGTACTCCTTGCTCAGCGGTCCCGCGCTGTACTCCGGGTCCAGCTTGATGCCTATCCGCGCCGCCGCGGAGGCCCACTGCTTCTTCAGGTGCTCGGTGGGTGCGACGACCGTCACCTGCTGCACGACGTGGTGGTGCAGCAGCCAGGACGCGAGGGTGAGGGCGAAGGTGGTCTTTCCGGCGCCGGGCGTCGCGACGGCGAGGAAGTCGCGCGGCTGGTCCTGGAGGTATCTCTCCATGGCGCCCTGCTGCCAGGCGCGCAGCTTGCCGGCCGTACCCCAGGGGGCACGGCCGGGGAAGGCGGGTGAGAGGTGGTGGGAGGCGGTAGTAGTCACGGTCTCCGGTTCAGTGGCTCTCGGCGGGGCGACGGGCGGGCACAGGACGGGTCGTTACGTACGACAACCGGGCCACCCTACCGGTGGGCCGGCGCCCCTCCGGCCGACGCGACGACGTCACCCGGCAAGGTGCGACCCAGCTCACAACGCGCGCAGCCGCCCGGCGATCTCCGCCAGGTCGGCCGTGGACCCGGAGGCCACATCGATGACCAGGTCGTACGCCACGTCCTGATCGGCGTCGGCCAGATCCACGCCGTTGACGGCCAGAAAGGTTGCCGCGGCGAGCCAGGCCGTGCGCTTGTTGCCGTCCACCAGGGGGTGGTTGGTGGCGATGGCATGCAGGAGCGCGGCGGCCTGCTCGTACAGGTCCTGGTAGGCGGACACGCCGAACATCCGCGCCCGGGGCCGGTGGACGGCGGACTCCAGCAGCCCTGCCGCGCGCAGCTCGGGCGGGCGCCCGAAGCCGATGCCGGCGAGCTCTGTGACCTCGGCGACGGTGAGGTGCCTGCTGTTGCTGCCGCTCATGCCGGTCACTCCCCCAGCCGCCTCAGCAGCGACGCGTGCCGTAGGGCGAGTTGCGTCCCCTGATGCCGTACAAGGCTCTGCTCGGTACAGGCGTGCCGCCGGAGCGCATGGAGGGCGAGGTCCTCGACCGACCGGCCTTGAGCGTCGGCGAGAGCGGCCCACTCGTCGTCGGGAAGCGTGATGTTCAGCTCGGGCATGCGGAGAGCGTACGAGGCGCATGCCTCTGTGCCCTGTCCGGGCCTCTGGTCGCCAGGCCAGGGCCCGGCGTTCACCGAGCGGCGGAGCCGCTCGCCCGGGGGTCCCGCAGCCTGGTCCCCACCCACGCCCCCAGGAGTGCCACGCCCGCCATGGGCAGGAACACCGCCGCGAAGGCCACCGGGTGCGAACCGGACGCAGCCGCCACGCCGTGGGCCGTGCCCACCGCACCGCCGCCCAGCGCGGCGAACGCGGCACCGCCGGCCGCCAGCAGCAGGACGTTCGACAGTGCGTCCGAGATCTGCAGCGCCGCCGAGTTCGCGCCCGCCTCGTGCGGTGCCGACAGCTTGAACAGCAGCACGCTCGTCGACCCGAGCACCAGACCCATC
This sequence comes from Streptomyces sp. NPDC002889, assembly GCF_042888425.1. Taxonomy (NCBI): domain Bacteria; kingdom Bacillati; phylum Actinomycetota; class Actinomycetes; order Kitasatosporales; family Streptomycetaceae; genus Streptomyces; species Streptomyces sp. NPDC002889. The sequence continues at coordinate 93,148 of NZ_JBIAPT010000004.1, read as the reverse complement.
CCGAAGCAGCCGAACCCCCAGGCGACGGCGACGATCCACACCGGGACCGCCTCGATCAGGACGCTCGGCGCGGTCGCGATCGCCGCCGCGATCAGGAGCATGCCGAGCACGACGAGCCGTTCACGGTACGGCTCGGTGCGCGGCCGGGACTGCACGTACGACCCGAGCGCCCAGGTCGCCCCGCCCACCGCCAGGGACAGACCGGCCATCGTCGGCGACAGCCCCCGCTGGGTGACAAGCATCAGCGGTACGAAGGATTCGGCCGCGATGAAGGAGCCTGCGGCCAGGCCCCGCAGCAGCACCACGGACGGCAGCCCGCGCGCGGCCCGGTAGGTGCCGCGCGGCAGCAGCCCGAGCGCGCACGGCACGAGCAGCGCCGCTCCCGCCAGCCCGGGGAGCGCCGAGAGGGGGCGCAGATCCTGTCCGGCGTACTGGAGCAGCCCGGCGCCCAGCGAGATGCCGAGGGCGAGCCGGATCCCTCTCCTGCCTTCGGCGGCAGGGCCCGCGCCGTCTTCGGAAGGGGGCACCGGGGCCATGGGGCCGGCGGGCCCGGCTGCGGTCCGCGCTATGGCGGGCAGGGCGAGCGCCAGAGGAGCGACGACGAGCGCGGGGATGCCGACGAATACCCAGCGCCAGCCGAGGTGTTCGGTGATCGTCCCCGAGGCCAGCGGTCCGACCACGGACGGGATCACCCAGCTCGCCGCGAACGCCGCCATGATCGCGGGCTGGAGCCGCTGCGGATAGGCGCGGCTGACGACGACGTACAACGCGACGATCACCAGACCGCCGCCGAGCCCTTGGACGGCGCGGCCGAGGACGAACACCCACATGGCACTCGCGGTCCCGGACATCAGCAGTCCGGCGGCGAACGCGCCGATCCCGCCTGCGACCGCGCCCAGCGGACCGCGCCGGTCGGACCACTGGCCCGCGACGACCATGCCGAAGAGGCTGGTGGTGAAGTAGGCGGAGAAGGCGAAGGCGTACAGGGCGATGCCGTGCAGCTCGCGCGCGGCGACCGGCATGGCGGTGCCGACGGCGGTGGCCTCGAAGGCGATCAGCAGGACGACGGAGACCATGCCGGTGGTGAGCGCGCGATGCTCCTTGCCGAGCACCCCGCCCTCGGCCTGCCCGTCGAGCAGGGGTGCGTGAGGGTCGGCTGGTGGCGGCGTGACCTCGGCGTCACGGGGTTCGAGGGCGGTCATGGCCACCAGAGTAAGGGGCATGGTTCGTCTTGGCCCCTGTCGTCGGACCCGACCCGACCGGTCCCTTGGTCGTAGGACCATGAACGCGATGTGGCAGTCGTGTTGCAGCCGCGCCGGGACGCTTGAGACAGGGCCCACGGCCCGCTTACGGTCGAGGAGTTGGAGCACATGACCGTGTGCCCGAGTGGTTCAGGGGCTCGCCTGCAAAGCGAGTTACGTGGGTTCGAATCCCGCCACGGTCTCCGGCAGCCGATGGCGCTGAGCTGCCCAGCACAAAGGGCGGTCCCGAGGGGGACCGCCCTTTGTGATCGTTCGTCCCGGTGCACATCCGTCAGATCTGTGCCGCGCGCGCAACCGGTCGCCGATGACCGGCGCGGCCTCGGGCCGGCCCTGCCGGTGCGCGCCCGGACCCGCCGGACCCGCTCGCAGTCCCGCAGCGTGTCACACGGCTACGAACGGGGAGCGGCCACCGCCGCCTGAGGCCTTATCGGGAGGCGGTTGACCGGGCGGCCCGTCGCCGCGCGGACCGCTGAGGCCACCGCCGCCGGGCTGGTGACCACCGGTACCGCGCTCGCCGCCTTCGCGCCGAAGGGGGCCACCACGTCGCGTTCCTCGATCAGCTTCACGATGCGGATGTCCGGGGCGTCCAAGGACGTCGGCAATGCGTAGCCCGTCAGGTCCGGGTGGCGGATCAGGCCGCGGGCCGTGCGGAGGTTCTCCGTGAGGGCTGCGCCGACTCCCTGGGTGATGCCCGCCTCGATGCGGGTGGCCAGTTGGGCCGGGTTGAGGACGCGGCCCACGTCCTGGGCCACCGCCATCTCCACCACACGGATCGAACCCAGTTCGATGTCGACGTCGACCACCGCGCGGATCGCGCAGAAGGCCAGGCCGACGAAGGCGTCGCCCTGGCCAGACTCGTCGAGGGGCTCGGTGGGGTGCGGGCGGCACTGGGCCGTGGCCCAGAGTTCCTTGCCGTCCATCGCTTCGGTGACCGTCGTGGACAGCACACCGTCGTACGACGTGATCTTGCCGTCGGTGATCTGGAGCAGTTCGGTGGACATGCCGAACTTGTGGGCCAGCGGCTGCAGCAGCTGGGTGCGGACCATCTTCGCGGCGCGTTCGACCGCACCGCCCGAGACCCAGGTGTGGCGGCCGTGGGCCGCCGGTCCGGCCGGGGGCTGGTCGGTGTCGATGGAGGCGACATGGACCTCGTCGATGCCGAGCGTCTCCTGGACGATCTGGCGGGCGAGGGTGGAGAAGCCCGAACCGGTCTCCACCGCGGCGCAGATGACGGTCGCCCTGCCGTCCTGGACCTTGACCGTTGCCGTGGAGACTTCGTCGGTGCCTTCTGCTCCCAGCATGTGGACCATGCCCAGGGCGTAGCCGACGCCGCGGCGCACCGCGCCCGGTTCACCGGCGCCCTCGGGGCCGCCGGGGAGGAGCCAGGCCGCTTCCGGGGTGTCCTTGGGCAGTTGGGGAAGGGGGAAGTCGCGGACGGCCTGGAGGAGTTCGGCGACCGGTGCGGGACAGGTGACCGTCTGGCCGGTGGGGAGGATGTCACCCGTGGCCAGCACATTGCGCAGGCGGATCTCGGTGGGGTCCACGCCCAGTTTCGAGGCCAGTTTGTCCATCTGTGCCTCGTAGGCCGCGCACACCTGCATCGCGCCCTCGCCGCGCACATGGCCGGACGGGGGGTTGTTGGTACGCACAGCCCAGCCCTCGATGAAGGCGTGCGGAACGACGTAGGGGCCGCAGGCGAAGGCGACCGCGGCGGCCAGGGACTCCGAGGAGGCGTCGCCGTAGGCGCCGGCGTCGAGCAGCAGCTGGGCCTCGACCTTGACCAGATGGCCCTCCGCGTCCGCGTGGTGGCGGTAGCGCAGCAGCGTCGGATGGCGGTGGGCGTGGCCGAGGAACGACTCCTCGCGGGTGGCGGTCAGCTTCACCGGGCAGCCCGTACGCAGCGCCAGCAGTCCGAGCGGGAGCTGGAAGCCGGGGTCCTCACGGTCGCCCGTGGCGCCCGGGACGCCGGTGACGACGACTTTGACCCGCTCAGGCTCCAGGCCGAAGCAGGCCGCCGCCAGATCGCGGTCGGTGTGCGGGTCGGTGGAGGCGCAGTACAGCTCGACACCGCCGTCGGGACGCGGCACGGCGAGGCCCGCCTCGGCGCCGATGGGGGCGGGGTCCTGGCGGCCGATGCGGTACAGGCCCTCGACGATCACCTCGCCGGTCGCGTCCACGTCGCCGTAACGCAGCGGGATGTGGCGGATGAGGTTGCCGTCCGGGTGCAGCGGTTCGGCGGCGAAGGCCTTCTCGGGGTCGGTGACCGGTTCGAGGACTTCGTACTCGACCGCGATCGCCGCCGCGGCGAGGCGGGCCGTGTCGGGGTGGTCGGCCGCGACCGCGGCGATCGCCTCGCCGTGGTGGCGGACGATCTCGGAGGCGAACACGGGCCGGTCGGCGATCCGCCTGCCGTAGGCGCCGTCCCCGGGGATGTCCTCGTGCGTGATCACCGCTCGTACACCCGGCATTTCACGTGCGGCCGAGGTGTCGATCGAGACGATGCGGGCGTGCGGGTGCGGTGATCGCAGCAGCGCCGCCCACAGCAGGCCCTCGGCCCACAGGTCGGAGGCGTACGGGAAGGTGCCCTCCGTCTTGGCGCGGGTGTCGGCCGGCGGGAGGGAGGCGCCGAGGCCGTGGGCGGGCGGTTCCGGCTGAGGGCCGTCGACGGCCGCGGGGGGCGCTGTGGTGGCTGCGTCGTTGCTCACGCCATGCCTCCGTCATGCGGGTGGAGCTGCACACTACCGGCGCCAGGGGGTGCCTGGTGCGGGATGCGGGCTTCCTCGGCCGGCGGCTCCACGGCTGCCGCGGCGCTCGCCGCGCGCTCGGCGACCACTTCGTTCACGGCGTCCAGGACGCCCCGGTAGCCGGAGCAGCGGCAGAGGTTGCCGCACAGGGCCTGGCGGGTCTCGAGCTCGGTGGGGGCGTGGTTGCCCTCGAGGAGGTCGTGGACGGTCATGGCCATACCGGGAATGCAGAAGCCGCACTGGACCGCGCCGCAGGCCGCCAGGGCCCGCTGGACGTCGGACGGTTCGCCGTCGGTGGCCAGGCCCTCGACCGTGCGCACCTCGGATCCGGCCGCGGTCGCCGCCGGGACCAGGCAGGAGGCGACGAGCCGGCCGTCGACCTGGACGTTGCACGCGCCGCACTCGCCCTGCGAGCAGCCGTCCTTGGCACCGGCGAGGCCGAGGCGCTCGCGCAGTACGTAGAGCAGGGACTCGCCGATCCAGGCGTCGGTGACGGGGCGGTCGGTGCCGTTGACCCGCAGGACGAACGAGGTGGACGGGTGCTCGTCGCTCCCCGTGGAGCTGGAAAGGGGCGCCCCGTCCGCGGCGTCGGCGTCGGCGTCGGCGTCAGGCGCTTCGGCGGCGGGGGGCGTTTCGACCGGCTCCCGCTCCGGCTGCGTCTGCGCTTGCGGCTGCTCCGGTTCGTGGGCCGCCGCGGCAGGGGCGGCCGGCTCCTGCTGTGCCCACGGTGCCGTCGCGCCGCCCGGCAGCGTCGACCATGTGGCCGGCGCTGCGCCGGGGAACGCCGCGGGCGCGGACGGGTTGTCCCACCGGGGCTCCTGCTCGGAGGCCGATGCCTCGGCGTCCACCACCGGGAACGACCACTGCCCGGTCACTTCAGAGGCCGCGGGCTCCGGGCCGGGCTCCTCGGGGAAGGTCCACTGGCCGGTCGCCTGAGGATCCCTCTCCTCCGCCGGTGCCGGATCCGGCCACGGCACGGCCCAGCTGCCCGTCGCGCCCTGGTCTCGCCCGACGGCCGGGGTCAGCGGAAGGATCATGGGCGGCACATAGCCGTGGCCGGGCGCCTCGAGCGGGGCGGCGTCGAGCCCCTCGGGCGGCAGCTGTACGAAGGCGGTCGATTCGCCGTCGTACTCGCCGCCCAGCGGCGTCGGCTGCCAGCCGCCCTGTTCGTAGCGGAAGTCCTCGGAGGAGCCCTCCGGGTGCTCCGGCATGTTGTCCTGGTTGCTCACGACAGCGCCCTCCCCAGTGCTCGTCGGGCCAGCGCGGCGACCGTGCGCCGCAGATGCAGTACGGCCGGCGACAGCACCTGCTGCTCCTCGCCCTGGGCGGCCGGCGGCGGGTCGGGGATGCAGGCCGCGGCGACGTACTCGCCGAACGCCGCCAGTGCCTCGCCCGCGAGCCCCCGCTCGCCGTCCCAGTCGATCAGCGAGGCGATCCAGCGCTCGGCCTCCAGCGGGCGCAGCGGCATCGGTGCGATGGCGCCCACGGCGCAGCGCACTCCGCGGCGCGCCGGGTCGAGCACGACGGCGACCGAGGCGGTGGCTCGGCCGGGGCCGGTGCGTCCGGTCGCCTTCACGAAGACCTGCGGGGCGTGCAGCAGGGGGACGCGTACGAAGCCGATGAGCTCGGCGGGACCGAGCATCTCCCGGCCGGCCAGCAGGTGGGAGACGGGAATCTCGCGGCGCGCGCCGTCGGGGCCCGCGATCACGAGGTCCGCCTCCAGGGCGGCCAGCACGGGCAGGGTGTCGCCGGTGGGTGCGGCGCTGACGATGTTGCCGCCGAGGGTGCCCGCGTTGCGGATCTGGGGCGGGCCCGCCGCGCGTGCGGACGCGGCCAGTGCGGGGATGAGGGCGGCGAAGTCGGGGCGGCCCATCCGGGCGTGGGTGAGGCCCGCGCCGAGCAGCGCGTGTCCGTCCTGGTAGCGCCAGCCGCGGATCTCGCTGATGCGGCCCAGGCCGACCAGACCGGCGGGACGCAGCTGGCCCTTGTTGACGGCGGACATGAGGTCGGTGCCGCCGGCGACGGGGACGGCGGCAGGCATGGCGGTGAGCGCCGCCACGGCCTCGTCGAGCGAGGCCGGCAGCGTCACCGACTGTGCCGACTGCGGTGCGTGCGTGGTCACCCAGCTGCCCCTTCCCGGTGTCCCGGCTGTCCCGCGTGTGTTGCCGTACCGTACGTGCTCACAGGGCGGACGTGGCAACTCTGGCACATCTTCCGAGCCGACCGGCGAGAGGGTCCGCGAAGGGCACATCCGCCCCGAACGTCCACTCTCGAGCCAATTGTCCGGTTTCAGGTTCCGTCACCACCACCGCCGGATTGCCACGCTTCGGCGACCCTTGTACGACTTTCTCCTCACGGTCCCACCGTCGCAAAGATCCGGGCGCGTCGCGGCCGGGTCGGGCCGGGCTCACACGTTCGGGGGCGGCCCCTCGATCGGGCGTCCGATCACTCCGGGTCGCCGCTGCCGGGGCAACGGGCCGCCGGGCGGCCGGTAGTCGACACCGAGAGCGTCAAGGCGGGCGTAGTGGACCGCCATGCGCCGCTCGAAGTCCGCGAAGTCGCGCTCGGCGGGGGCGGGCAGTGCGGACCAGGCGACCTCCGCGAAGGCCGCCAGACGCGGAAAGACCTGGTAGTCGACGCGGGAGGGGTCCTGCATCACCTCGGTCCAGACGTTGGCCTGCGTACCGAGCACATGCGCGGCGGCCTCGGGCGAAAGGGAGGGCGGTACGGGCTCGAAGCGGAACACGTCCTCCAGGGTGCGCACATGGCCGATGGGCATGGGCTCGTCGTCGCCGACGGCCTGGCGGTGGTCCAAGTACACGTGCTGCTCGGGGCACATGACGACGTCGTGGCCGGCGGCCGCGGCCGCGATGCCGCCACCGTAGCCGCGCCAGGAGGAGACCGCGGCGCCCGGGGCGAGGCCGCCCTGAAGGATTTCGTCCCAGCCGATGAGCCGGCGGCCGCGGTCGGTGAGCCAGCGGTCGAAGTGCCGGACGAACCACGACTGCAGCTCGTCCTCGTCGGCGAGACCGAGCTCCTTGATACGGGCCTGGGCGGCCGGTGACGCCTTCCACTGGTCCTTGGGGCACTCGTCACCGCCGATGTGCACGAAGGTGGACGGGAAGAGGTCGAGGACCTCCTCCAGCACTCCCTCGTAGAAGCGCAGGGTGTTGTCGGTGGGGGCGAGCACGTTCCTGCTGATGCCCCAGGTGTCCAGGACCGTCAGGGAGGTTGTGTCGATGACGTCGGTGTTGCCCAGTTCCGGATATGCGGCGATGGCCGCCTGCGAGTGGCCGGGGATGTCGATCTCGGGGACGACGGTGATATGCCGCTCGGCGGCGTATGCGACGATCTCGCGGATGTCGTCCTGGGTGTAGTAACCGCCGTGCGGCTTCTCGTCCCACAGCGGCGACGCCCGGTGCCCGTATTTGGTGCGGGCCCGCCAGGCGCCGACCTCGGTCAGCCTCGCGTGGCGCTCGATCTCGATGCGCCAGCCCTGGTCGTCGGTGAGGTGGAGGTGGAGGACGTTGAGCTTGTGGGCGGCGAGCAGGTCGAGGTAGCGCAGGACGCCGTCCTTGGGCATGAAGTGCCGTGCCACGTCGAGCATCAGACCCCGCCAGGGGAAGCGGGGTTCGTCCTCGACCACGACCGCGGGGAGATCCCACTCCAGGCCGGGTGTGAGGGGTGCTTTGCGGTACGCCGCCGGTCCCAGCAGTTGACGCAGGGTCTGCGCACCCCAGAACACCCCGGCGGCGCTGCCGCCCTCGAGGCGGATCGCGTACCCGTCGCCCACGAGCCGGTAGCCCTCGTCGGCCAGTTGGGGATCGATGCTCAGAACGATGCGGTTGTCGGAGCAGTCACCGGGTGCCAGAGGCAGTCCGGTGGCTGCTCCGACGGTTGACCGCAGCCACCGCGCGGTGCCCTCCGTGCCGGGCTGCGCCTCGATCAGCGTCTCCTGGTCGAGGACGTAGCAGCCGGGGGGCGGCATCCATGCGGCACGGCGGGGCGCGGGGATCAGGTCTTCCATGCCATCAACCTTTCAGCGTCAGTCCTTCACCGCTCCGCCGAGCCCGGAGACCAGGCGTCGCTGTACGAGTACGAAGAAGACGAGCACCGGCACGGTCATCGCGGTGGAGGCCGCCATGATCCCGCCCCAGTCGTTCTCGTCGGGCTTGAAGAAGACCAGGAGTGCCATCGGCAGCGTGGACTGCGAGGTGTCGCTGATGATGAAGGACTTGGCGAACAGGAAGTCGTTCCAGGCGGAGATGAACGAGAACACGCTGGTGGCGACCAGGCCGGGGAAGACCAGCGGGAACAGAATCTGCCACAGGAAGCGGGCGCGGCTCGCGCCGTCGAGACAGGCCGCCTCCTCCAGCGCCTCGGGCACCGCCTTGACGAAGCCGCGCAGCATCCAGATCGCGAACGGCAGGGAAAAGGCGATGTGCGGAAGGATCAGCGCGCCGAGGGTGTTGAGCTGTCCGAAGTCCCGCATCAGGAAGAACAGCGGAATGGTCAGCGCCTCGACCGGCACCATCTGCGCGACCAGGAACATGATCAGCAGGGTGGTGCGGAACCGGAAGCGGAACCGGGTCACCGCCGTCGCCGCCAGAAAGGCGATCAGCGCGGACGCCAGGACCACGCTGCCGGCCACCACCAGGCTGTTGACGAAATAGCGGCCGAATTCCTGCTGTTCGAAGACGCGCCGGAAGGAGTCCAGCGACGGGGAAAGCGTCCACGGGCGGGGATCGGCCGACTGGATCTCACCCGCCGGTTTGAAGGCGGAGAGGACCATCCAGTACAGCGGGAACGCCACGAGGAGCGCGATGACGAGCGCCGATGCCTCGGCGGCCAGGCGCCAGGGACGCCGGATGCGTGCGGCACCCGAACCGAGGCTCATATCTCTTCTCCCTGGCGTCGCAGCAGCCGCAGATACACGAGGGTGACCGCCAGCAGGATCAGCAGCATGACCACACCGATCGCCGAACCCAGGCTGTACTGGGACGACGCGAAGGCCTTTTGATAGGCGTACACGTTGAGCACCAGATTCTGTCCGGCGATGCCTCCGCCGTTCGTCATCACATAGATCTGGGTGAAGACCTTGAAGTCCCAGATGATCGACTGAATGGTGACGACCACCAGAATGGGACGGAGCATCGGGGCCATGACGCAGCGCCAGATGCGCCAGTTCGACGCACCGTCCAGGGCCGCCGCCTCCAGCACCTCGCCGGGTATCGCCCTGATGCCGGCGTACACGGTCACCATCACAAAGGGGAACGAGCACCAGACGACTTCGAACAGGACGAGCGCGAAGGCGCTGTGGCGCCCGTAGGTCCACGAGAAGTCGCCGAGTCCCAGCACCCGGTTGGCCGGGCCGAAGTCCGGGTCGAAGAGGAAGACCCAGACGGTGGAACCGGTGACGGCCGGGGTCGCCCAGGCACCCAGCCCTGCCAGCATCAGGGCGAGCCGCGGCACGGCCCGCACCCGCGTGAGCAGTACGGCCAGCGCGCAGCCGACCGCGAGGGTGGCGACGACGCAGGCCCCCGCGAAGAGCACGGTCGCGAGCAGCACCTGCCGGAACTGGCTGTCGGAGAAAAGGGTGCGGTAGTTGCCAAGGCCCTGGAAGGTGATGGGTTCGCCTCCGCTGACCTGGGCCTGGGTGTATTCGAGGAAGGAGATCAGGCCGAGCTGGTAGATCGGGTAGACGAGCAGCCCGGCGAGCACCACCAGCGCGGGTGCCAGGTAGAGCCACGGCGTCCAGGAGCTGTCGCGGCGGCGGGTCGTCACCGGCGGCCGTGGAGTCTTTCGTGGCGGCCGGGCGGCCCCGGCGGGGACCGCGGCCTGCCCGGCGGCCGTCGCGTGGTGCGTCATCGCGCTCGGCCCGCTCAGCCCGCGTCCGCGAACGCGGCGTCCATCTTCTTCGCGGCGTCGGCCGAAGCCGTGGCCACGTCCTTCTTGCCGCTGACGACCTCCTGGAACATGGTCGGCAGGACCAGCGAGGCGTCGATCTGCCCCCAGGCCGGGGAGGCCGGAACGAACTTGGCGCCCGCACCCAGCGTCTCGATGAAGGGCTCGACGAACGGCTCCTTCTTCGCCGCCTCGGCACGTACATCGGTGTACGTCGGCAGGAAGCCCATCGCGTCGAACAGCTCGGCCTGGGTCTCCTTGCCCGCGAACCGCTTCATCAGGTCGACGGCCCGCGTCCGGTGCGAACTGCTCTTGAGCACGCCGATGTTGTTGCCGCCCGCGAACGCCGGGGCGATCTCGCCCGCCTTCAGGCCCGGCAGCGGTACGACCGCGTACTTGCCCTTGACCGAGCCGGCCTCGATCGCCTGGTGGCTGAAGTCGCCGCCGATCGCCATGGCGGCCTTGCCCGACGCGAAGGCGGTGACGGTGGCGTTGCCGCCCATGGAGGCGCACTTGGCGGCAGGGCAGTTGTCGTCGCCGAAGAGGGACGTGTAGGAGGTGATGCCCTTCCGCGCGGCCGGCCTGTCGATCGCGGACCTGTAGGTGCCGTCGCTCGCCTCGGCCAGTTCGCCGCCATTGGCCCAGATGAAGGGCATGGCACCGTAGGTGTACGCGCCGCCCACCGCGAGCCCGTAGAGATCGGGCTTCTTCTTGTGGATCTTCTTTGCGGTGGCGATCAGTTCGTCCTGGGTCCTGGGGGGCTCGATCCCCAGATCCTCGAAGACGTCGGTGCGGTAGTACAGCGCACGCGCGCCGACGAACAGCGGTGCGCCGTAGATCTTTCCGTCGACGGTGACCGACTGCCTGGCGGTCGGGTCGGTGTCCTTGGCCTCGTCCCAGGCGTCGAACTCCGCGCTGATGTCCGCGAGTCCGCCGTCCTTGACGTAGCCGGCGGTGTCGGTGTTGCCGTACTCGATCAGATCCGGGGCACTCGCGGGGTCGTTGAAGGCGGCCTTGATCTTCTGGGCGCGGGTCTCGACCGGTATGTACTCGATCTCGACCTCGGCGTCCTTGTGCTCCTTGCGGAAGGCGGCGACGGCCTCGTCGACGACCTGTTCCTTGGGCTTGTTGTTGACCTCCTGGAAGAGCCAGACCCGCAGTGTGCCGCTCTTCTCGTCGTTCTTGGCGCTGTTGTCGGAGGTCTGGGGAGCACAGGCGGCGGCGGTGAGGCCCGCCAGCGCAAGTGCCGCGGCCGGGGCGACGATTCGGGCGATGAGCTTCATGCGAGGTCCCCTGTGAATCGGCGTTGCAATATATGCAACGAGCGTTTCGCACTGCACAACACGCAGGAGGCTAGAGGGTGCGCAATCCACCGGACAAGAGGTCTCGACCACTTGGTGACCGACAGCCGCACTCCACGCAACGCACAACGGCCCCCGGGGCGCGCAGTGCGCGCCCCGGGGGCCGTGAGCCGGCGAGCTCTCGGGGTTACCCCTCGATCACCGCCTACTTCTTGTCCTTGTCGCCCTTGTCGCCACCGGAGCCCATGGACTCGTAGATCTCCTTGCACATCGGGCAGACCGGGTACTTCTTCGGGTCACGCCCGGGCACCCAGACCTTTCCGCACAGCGCCACCACGGGAGTGCCGTCGAGGGCACTCGCCATGATCTTGTCCTTCTGGACGTAATGGGCGAAGCGCTCATGGTCGCCGTCGCCGTGCGACACCTGTGGCGTCGGTTCTACCAGGGTCCCGGTGCCTGTCCCGCGCTCGGGCTCAAGAGTGCTCATGAGCTCCAAGGGTACCCACGCGCGGGCCCGTACGGGAGCGAGACCCCACGGGGCGGACGGACCTGTCAATTCAGGGTCGGGTCGTCCGGATAGGTCGCGAACATGGCCAGTTCGCTGCGCTGGCGCCGCAGCACCGCGCGCCACAGGCTCTCCGGGCGCGGCGACGAGACATCACCGGGCTCCGACTCGACGACGTACCAGGCGCCTTCGGTCAGCTCGTCCTCCAGCTGGCCCGGGCCCCAGCCCGCGTACCCGGCGAAGATCCGCAGGGAGCCGAGGGCCGCTCCGAGCAGCTCCGGCGGCGCCTCCAGGTCCACCAGACCGATCGCGCCGTACACCCGCCGCCAGCCGAGCGGCCCCTCGTCACCGGGGATCACCGCGACGCCGAGCGCCGAGTCGAGGGAGACCGGGCCGCCCTGGAAGACGACCCCGGGATCACCCGCGAGGGCCGCCCATGGCTCCAGGACGTCCCCCACGCCCACCGGGGTCGGCCTGTTGAGAACCACACCGAGGGAGCCCTCGTCGTCGTGATCGAGCAGCAGCACCACCGCGCGGTCGAAGTTCGGGTCCGTGAGGGCGGGTGCGGCGACGAGCAGCCGTCCTGTGAGCGAGGACACCTCGGTCATGCGAGACATGATCCCGCATCTTCGCCCTCCGCGGGGGTCGAGCGGCAGAGTGTGAGTGAGCGCAGCTCAGAGCGCGCGGTGCGCACATGCGTCCGAAGGGCGGCGTGGTGACCCTGCGCATGCCGGTGCCAACGGAACGTGTTGTACCGAATTCATTACGCCTGAGGTCCACCTCGGCCCTACGGGGCAGAGGTGTAGGACGCTTACCCTTTTCCCTGGCCCCTGCCCGACGTCCCCCTCGCTCCACCGGGGGGACCCCTCCGGAACGCGAGATTCATGACCGGCACAGACGATGTACTGCTTGTCCACGGCGGAACCCCGCTCGAGGGCGAGATCCGCGTCCGCGGCGCGAAGAACCTCGTGCCCAAGGCGATGGTTGCCGCCCTGCTCGGCAGTGAGCCGAGCCGGCTGCGCAATGTGCCCGACATCCGTGATGTGCGCGTCGTCCGCGGGCTCCTGCAGCTGCACGGAGTGACGGTACGGCCCGGTGAGGAGCCGGGTGAGCTGGTCCTCGACCCGTCGCACGTCGAGAGTGCGAACGTCGCGGACATCGACGCGCACGCGGGCTCGTCGCGCATCCCGATCCTCTTCTGCGGGCCGCTGCTGCACCGGCTCGGCCACGCCTTCATCCCAGGCCTCGGCGGCTGCGACATCGGCGGCCGGCCCATCGACTTCCACTTCGAGGTGCTGCGCCAGTTCGGCGCGACGATCGAGAAGCGGGCGGACGGGCAGTACCTGGAGGCCCCCCAGCGGCTGCGCGGCACCAAGATCCGGCTGCCGTACCCGTCGGTCGGCTCGACCGAGCAGGTGCTGCTTACGGCCGTGCTGGCCGAGGGTGTCACAGAGCTGACCAACGCCGCGGTGGAGCCGGAGATCGAGGACCTCATCTGCGTTCTGCAGAAGATGGGCGCGATCATCTCCATGGACACGGACCGGACCATCCGGATCACCGGTGTCGACAAGCTCGGCGGCTACACGCACCGCGCGCTCCCGGACCGGCTGGAGGCGGCCTCCTGGGCATCGGCCGCGCTGGCGACCGAGGGCAACATCTACGTGCGCGGCGCGCAGCAGCGCTCGATGATGACCTTCCTCAACACCTACCGCAAGGTCGGCGGCGCCTTCGAGATCGACGACGAGGGCATCCGCTTCTGGCACCCGGGCGGGCGGCTGAAGTCGATCGCACTGGAGACGGACGTGCACCCCGGCTTCCAGACCGACTGGCAGCAGCCGCTGGTGGTGGCGCTGACGCAGGCGACGGGCCTGTCCATCGTCCACGAGACGGTGTACGAGTCGCGGCTCGGCTTCACCTCGGCGCTCAACCAGATGGGCGCGCACATCCAGCTGTACCGCGAGTGCCTGGGCGGCTCCCACTGCCGCTTCGGCCAGCGCAACTTCCTGCACTCGGCGGTCGTGTCGGGCCCGACGAAACTCCAGGGCGCGGACCTGGTCATCCCGGACCTGCGGGGCGGCTTCTCGTATCTGATCGCGGCGCTGGCCGCGCAGGGCACGAGCCGGGTGCACGGTATCGACCTGATCAACCGCGGCTACGAGAACTTCATGGAGAAGCTCGAGAAGCTGGGCGCGAAGGTGGAGCTCCCCGGCGGCGCACTCGTCTGACGCCCGCACCGCACGGCGACGGCCCCCTGGGGACACCCCCAGGGGGCCGTCGCCGTCCGTGTGCGCACCGCGGCGGGGCGGGCGAGGGCAGGCGGCGTCCGCCCGGCCAGGCCGGCGCCGAGGGCAGTCATCCGCGCCGCGGCCCGCGCGGACGGCAGGCGTCGGGCCGGGGAAGGCGCTGTACGGCCCGTGGAGCGGCAAACACCGAGGCGGCCACCCCCTGACAGGGTGGCCGCCTCGGTGCACTGCCTGGGGGCTTACTTGCCCTTGGCGGCTTCCTTGAGCTTGGAGCCCGCGGAGACCTTCACGCTGTAGCCGGCCGGGATCTGGATCGGGTCGCCGGTCTGCGGGTTACGAGCGGTGCGAGCGGCACGGTGGGTGCGCTCGAAGGTCAGGAAGCCGGGGATGGTGACCTTCTCGTCGCCCTTGGCGACGACCTCGCCGACCACCTCGGCGAGAGCGGCCAGCACGGCGTCGGCGTCCTTGCGGGTCACCTCGGCGCGGTCGGCCAGGGCGGCCACCAGCTCACTGCGGTTCATGTTGTTACTCCCGTGTTCTTCTTGCCTGTGAGGCGTGAGATCGAAGCCGATGCTGCCAGGGCCCTTGGACAGTCCCCGGACCCGGGTCTGCTGTCAGACCCTCGCGCCCGAATACGCATCCTGCCCCCACCAGCGGCGGGAAAGCCAATCCGGCACCCTCCGGGGTCACACGAAAAGCGCCACTGCCTCGCCGTGGTGACGTTCCGTCGACTCCGTCGAAACTCCTCGGAGCCGAAACTCCTCGGAGCGACGGTCGGGGGCATACCGGGGCCGCCGGCTCATGGTCCGCCACCCTAAAGGGGGGTTTGCAACCCCGCGACCCGCGACGCGCCGTATGTCAGGCGGACGTGGGGCCTGTCACAGCCGCCCCTGCCGCCTTGGCAGCCTCGCGCACGGCGCCCGCCACCGCTCCGGCGACCTTGTCGTTGAAGACGGATGGAATGATGTAGTTCGGGTTGAGTTCGTCCTCGGTGACGACGTCCGCGAGTGCCTTCGCGGCCGCGAGCATCATCTCGGTGTTGACCGTGCGGGACTGGGCGTCCAGCAGACCGCGGAAGACGCCCGGGAAGACCAGCACATTGTTGATCTGGTTGGGGAAGTCCGACCGTCCGGTGGCCACAACTGCCGCCGTCTGGCGGGCGATTGCCGGGTCGACCTCCGGGTCCGGGTTCGCGAGCGCGAACACGATGGCGCCCTCCGCCATCGCCGCGACGTCGTGGGCGCCGAGCAGGTTGGGGGCGGAGACGCCGATGAAGACGTCCGCGTCGACGACGGCCTCCTTGAGCGTGCCCGTGACGCCTTCGGGATTGGTGTTGTCGGCGACCCAGCGCAGCGGGGACTCGGGTGCGGCGTCGACCAGGTCCGCGCGGCCCGCGTGCACCACACCATGGATGTCGGCGACGACCGCGTGCTTGACGCCCGCGGCGATCAGCAGCTTGAGGATGGCCGTGCCGGCCGCACCCGCGCCGGACATGACGACCCGTACGTCCTCGGCCGCCTTGCCCACCACGCGCAGCGCGTTGGTCAGCGCCGCGAGCACGACGATCGCGGTGCCGTGCTGGTCGTCGTGGAAGACGGGGATGTCCAGGGCCTCGCGCAGTCGCGCCTCGATCTCGAAGCAACGGGGCGCGGAGATGTCCTCGAGGTTGATGCCGGCGAAGCCGGGGGCGATCGCCTTGACGATCTCGACGATGGCGTCGGTGTCCTGCGTGTCCAGGCAGATCGGCCAGGCGTCGATGCCGGCGAAGCGCTTGAAGAGGGCCGCCTTGCCCTCCATCACCGGGAGCGCGGCCATGGGGCCGATGTTGCCGAGGCCGAGTACGGCGGAACCGTCGGTCACCACTGCAACCGAGTTGCGCTTGATCGTGAGGCGGCGGGCGTCCTCGGGGTTCTCGGCGATCGCCATGCAGACGCGCGCCACGCCCGGCGTGTAGATCATCGAGAGATCGTCACGGTTGCGGATGGGGTGCTTGGACTGCATCTCGATCTTGCCGCCGAGGTGCATCAGGAACGTACGGTCGGAGACCTTGCCGACGACGACGCCCTCGATCAGGCGCAGCTCCCGCACGATCTCGTCGGCGTGCGCGGTGGAGGTCGCTGCGACCGTGACGTCGATCCGCAGCTTCTCGTGGCCGGAGGCGGTCACATCCAGGCCGGTCACGTGGCCGCCGGAGGACTCCACGGCCGTGGTGAGCTGGGAGACCGCGGTCCCGCTCGCGGGCACCTCCAGCCTGACCGTCATCGAGTACGAGACGCTGGGCGCCGTTGCCATGACCGGGTTCCTCTGCTTTCCCTAGCTTCATTGCTGTGCGGCGCCATGGCTGTCGCCCGGCAGCGCCTTCCGATGGTGACACCTACCTGCCAGTAGCAGGTAATGCGGTCATTTTGTTTTCGGAAGATTCTTTCCACCATACGAGAAGGCCAGGTCACGCAGAAGAGGTCCGCGCCACCGATGCGGTGGCGCGGACCTCTTCGATCCACGTGTTGAGTGACACCGGCCCGCCATGCTCGCCTCGCGGCAAGTGGTCGCTCGTGGCGACGAAGGTTGGGCCCGGGGGCTTGGATCGGGCCGGTGCCACACCCAGGCTAACAAACGACCCCGGGAAGTGATTCCTCCTCGCGCACTGACCGCGCCTCAGTCCCGCAGCAGGTCCGGAACCCCGTCCGCGTCCGGCTCGTCGCGGCGGTCCGAGACCACCGTGAGCTGCTGCGTGGCCCGGGTCAGCGCCACGTAGAGCACCCGCAGCCCGGCCGGGGACTCGTCGGCGATCTCCGCGGGCGAGACGACGATCGTCGCGTCGTACTCCAGACCCTTGGCCTCCAGCGAGCCGAGCGCCACCACGCGGTCGCCGAGGCCCGCCAGCCAGCGCGCCGCCTGCTCGCGCCGGTTCATGGCGACGACGACACCGACCGTGCCCTCGACCTCGTCCAGCAGCCGCCGCGCCTCGGCCCGTACGGCCCCGGCCAGATCCCCGCCCTGCGGCACGACGGCGAAACGCGGCCGCACGCCGGTGGAACGCACCGCGGAAGGGGCCTTCATACCGGGCATGGCGAGCGTGAGCACCTTCGCCGCGAGTTCGGCGATCTCGGACGGGTTGCGGTAGTTCACGGTCAGCTCGAAGCGGCGGCGCGGGCGGGTGCCGAGAGCCTCGTCGCGGGCCTCGGCCGCCTCGTCCGGGGAGGACCAGGACGACTGCGCGGGGTCGCCGACGACCGTCCAGGTGGCCTGCCGGCCGCGCCGGCCGACCATCCGCCACTGCATCGGCGTCAGGTCCTGCGCCTCGTCGACGATGACATGCGCGTACTCGGTGCGCTCCGCCGCCAGCCGCTCGGCCCGCTCGCGCTGCGTCTCCTCGCGCTGCGGCATCAGCTCCTCCAGACCGGTCAGCTGGTCCAGCGGGTCGAACTCGCGCTTGCGGCGGGGAGGGGCAGGGGTGCCGAGCAGCGTCTGCAGCTCGTCCAGCAGCGCCACGTCGTGCACCGAGAGGGCGTCGCGGCGCAGCGAGCGGGCGAGTCTGCGCACCTCTCCCTGGTTGAGCACCCGGCGCGCCCAGCGGCCGAGCCGCCGCTCGTCGGCCATCGCCGAGAGCACGGAGCGCGGGGTCAGTTCCGGCCACCACGCGGCCAGGAAGTCGATGAAGCTGTCCTCGCCGGTGATGTCCTCGTCGAAGGAGGAGCGCAGCTCGGCGGCGAGCTCCGGGTCGCTGTGCCGGCCGACCGCGCCGGACTTGGCGTACAGGGCGTCCAGCAGCAGTCGCCGGGCCCGCGGGCGCAGCAGATTGACCGGTGTGGTGCCGCCGAGGACGTTGTGCCTGATGCGCTGCAGCTCGTCGGCCTCCAGCTCCAGACGCCGCCCGAAGGCGACCACTCTCAGCCGGGTCGGCGTGGCGGCGGGCCGGGGCTCGTCCTCCTCGCCGAAGGCCAGCTGGCCCCGGGGGCCTCCCGCCGCGG
The DNA here is from genome assembly GCF_042888425.1 of Streptomyces sp. NPDC002889. Taxonomy (NCBI): domain Bacteria; kingdom Bacillati; phylum Actinomycetota; class Actinomycetes; order Kitasatosporales; family Streptomycetaceae; genus Streptomyces; species Streptomyces sp. NPDC002889. The sequence continues at coordinate 75,218 of NZ_JBIAPT010000004.1, read as the reverse complement.
TCGGCAGCTCCAGTGCGCCCCGCGCGGCCCTGCGCAGCACCGTGAGCATGCGGGACGAACCCTTGATGCGGGCGACGGCGGGGTCGTCGTACGCCGTCGCCTGCGCTCCGTCGACCAGCGAGCCGAGTGCGCGGATGGCGACCTGCCCCTCCTCGCCCAGCGACGGCAGCACGCCCTCGGTGTAGGCGACGAGCAGCGGGGTCGGGGAGACGATGAGGATGCCGCCCGCGTACCGTCTGCGGTCCTGGTAGAGCAGATACGCCGCCCGGTGCAGGGCCACCGCGGTCTTGCCCGTCCCCGGGCCGCCCTCGACGTAGGTGACCGAGGCGGCGGGGGCGCGGATCACCAGGTCCTGCTCCGCCTGGATGGAGGCGACGATGTCGCGCATGGTGTGGCTGCGGGCCTGTCCGAGCGCCGCCATCAGGGCGCCGTCGCCGACGACCGGGAGCTCGGCCCCGTTCAGCGTGGCGGTCAGCTCCGGGCGCATCAGGTCGTCCTCGACGCCGAGGACCTTGCGGCCCTTGGAGCGGATGACCCGGCGGCGCACCACGCGGCCGGGGTCGACCGGGGTGGAGCGGTAGAAGGGGGCCGCGGCCGGCGCGCGCCAGTCGATGACCATGGGCGAGTAGTCGGAGTCGAGGACGCCGATCCGCCCGATGTGCAGGGTCTCGCCGATCTCCGCGACCTGATGGGTGCCGTCCTGCCGTACGGCGTCGTCGGCGGGCTCGACGGAGGTGTAGGCGCCGTCCGGACCCTTCGTGCCGTCCTTGCCGTACAGCAGGTCGATGCGGCCGAAGAGGAAGTCCTCGAACTCGTTGTTGAGGCGGTTGAGGTGGATGCCCGCTCGGAAGACCTGGGCATCCCGCTCGGCGAGCGCGCCGGGGGTGCCCACCTGCCCCTTCTTGGCGGCGTCGTGCATCAGGAACTCCGCCTCGTGGATCTTCTCCTCGAGGCGGCGGTACACCTGGTCCAGATGTTCCTGCTCGACACCGATTTCACGGTCTCGCACCGTGTCGGCGGTCGAACCGACCACGGAATTCACAGCGGCATCCTGCGCGGCCACCGAGGCCCCCTTCTGACGTGCACTGGGCAGCCGTCAACCGTACGCGAAGGGGGCGGGTCTGTCAGGCGCCGACCTCCACCAGTCGCTCGCCGTCGAAGGTACGTACCTCGAAGTGATCGATGTCGTTGCGGTCCATCGCCGCGCCGCCGTGGACGTACAGCGGCTTCTTGGCCATCTCGTTCTGGCTGTCGGGGATGCCGTATCCCCACTTGGGCACGGCCCAGGACGTCACGACCTCCTCCTCGCCGGTCTTGGAGACGGCGATGAGGTTGCACTTCAGCGGGCCCTTGACGTTCTTGAGCTGCAGGACCGCGTGGGTGCCGTAGGGCTTCTTCTCCATGCCGACGACCGCGTTGACCTTGGTTGACGCGTCCGTGGCCTGGATCTTCTCCTCCATGTGGTTGAAGAAGGCGTCCTCGGCAGGGCTCGTGGGGTGCGGGTCGACGGGGCTGCCGGCCTGGTTGCCGCCGCTCTCGTTGCCGGTGGCGACGACCGCGACGGCCGGACCGCCGATGATCATCGCGGCCGCGGCCGCGACGAGGTACATCCCGCGCCGGCGCTTCTGCGCACGCCTGGCGGCCACCTCGTTCAGCAGGCCGCCGAGCACCTTGGGGCCGGGCGGCGAGGGGACCACGGGCACGGCCCGTGGCGGCGGTGTCGCCGATCGCATGCCGGGCAGGTTGTAGACATTGCTCTGCGGTGGTGCGGGGGCGGGTGCCTCGGCCAGCATCGCCAGCATCGGCTCGATGCCCGAGAACTCCTCGAGGTGGGCGGCGCAGATGTCGCAGCCCGCCAGATGCGCCTCGAAGGCGGAGGCGTCCGCTTGGTCGAGCACGCCGAGCACATACGCGCCGACGGCGTCGTGTACGGACTCCTGCTCATACATGGTCATGCCGAGACCCCCCTTTCCTCCAGAGCTAGCTTCATGGAACGGAGTGCGTAGAACACCCGGGACCGCACCGTCCCGCTGGGTATGCCGAGTGTTTCGGCAGCCTCATTGACCGTGCGCCCCTTGAAGTACGTCTCGACAAGAACTTCCCTGTGAGCGGGCGTCAAATCATCGAGCGCATCCGATAGCGTCATCAGCCACAACGCCTTGTCGATCTCGTCCTCCGCGGGCATGACCTCCAGCGGCGACGGGTCGACCTCCTGCGGCCGGGCCTGCCGGCTGCGGTGACCGTCGATGACGATGCGCCGGGCGACCGTCACCAGCCAGGGTCGGACAGAGCCGGTAGCACGGTTGAGCTGGCCGGCGTTCTTCCAGGCACGGATGAGCGTCTCCTGTACGACGTCTTCGGCGCGCTGGCGATCGCCGGCGACAAGACGGAGTACATAAGCAAGCAACGGTCCGGCGTGTTCGCGGTAGAGCGCACGCATCAACTCCTCGTCGGGCGTGGAGGTGTCGCGTGCCTTCTCGCTGCGATGGCGGGCCCGTTGCGGACGGTCATCGGCCACGGCGGCATCTTTGCGCACCTGATCCTCCCGGTCGAGACCTTGTTCTTCGGCTGGCTGCTTGTCCCCCTTCACTACGGGGGCCGCGGAAGGTTGACTCAACGCCGGCCGAAAAAGTTTCAAGATCTTTTAAGGGGTCATCAGGCCCTAGCCACGGCGGCGTTGCGGCGCCGATGCCTGGCAACGCGCTCCCGGTTGCCGCATACCTCACTCGAACACCAGCGGCGCCGACGTCCGCGTGATGTGTCCAAATACACACGGCGGCAGTTGTCTCCCTCGCACTGCCGCAGCCTCGCGCGGGCCGTGGGATCGGTCAGCAGCTCGACGGCGTCACGCGCCACGGCGGCGAGCAGCGCCCCGCACTCGGGCGCCGTGGCGAGGGCCCTGACGAGCGCGCCGTCGTGATCCCGTACGGCCCTGATGCAGGGCGGCGGACCCGCGGCGATGGCGTTGACCCGGTCCAGCGCGGACTCGGCGCCACGGCCGTCGAGTTCGGCGCGCACCAGCTGGGCCACACAGTCGCGCAGGTCGACGAATCGGGCCACCCAGCCGTCGTCGACGCAGCCGAGCAGAGTGCCGCCCGGCACCAGTCCGGCCCCGATCAGCCAGTGTTCCAACCGCCCGTCTCCCGCGAGTGGTTCGCGCGCGGCGGCGGCCGCCTGGGGGACCTCCTCGGATGTCGCCACGAGATCCAGGCAGATCCGCCCGGAGTCGAACCTCCACTCTCCCCCTCGCTGCGCGGGGGGAATCCCCACATCCATGCCCACCGCTGTCATGCGCCTGCCACCGCCTCGGGGTCACCGCCGGCTGTCCCCCACCAGAGTGCCCGTCGGCGGGTGCCGCCGGAACCCCTCCTCGGGCCGCACCCTGTGTTTACCGGTCACTGGCGCACGGTCGGCCCGGCGGCGGGCGTTCACCGGCGCGACGCGGCGCCTTGGGCCGTACAGCGGAACGGGGCTTCCGGACTGCCGGCCAACACGCCCAGCACATCAGGGCGGTTGGAGGGAGGGGCCACCCCGGTCACGCCCCGCGGCCCATGGCCCCGCAGACAGTCCTGCCGGTGGAGTCGACTCCGCGTCTCTCAATGACCGGTCACCGGCTGCCTGTCGGCGGGCCGTCACCGGTGCGCGGCATCCGCCCGCGTACGGTCAGGCGTCGGCGTACTTGGTGTCGGCGGCCGGGTCCAGCGCCAGGCGGTAGCCCCGTTTGACGACGGTCTGGATCAGCTTGGGCGCTCCCAGAGCCGTACGCAGCCGGGCCATCGCCGTCTCCACGGCATGCTCGTCCCTGCCCGCGCCGGGCAGCGCGCGCAGCAGGTCGGGGCGGGAGACGACCCAGCCCGGCCGCTCCGACAGGACACGCAGCAGGGCCATGCCGGCGGGCGGGACCGGGCGCAGATCGTTGTCGACCAGGACGGCATGACCGCGGATCTCGACCCGGCGGCCGGCGACGGGGAGCGTACGGGCGCGGGCGGGCAGTTCCATGCCGATCAGCTGGACGAGCGGGCCGAGCCGGAAGCGCTCCGGCGACACCGTGGGCACGCCGGAGGCCTGGAGCGGCACCGCGGTGACCGGCCCCACGCAGGCCGCGAGCACATCGTGATCGAGGGCCTCTAGCAGCTGCGGCAGCAGTCCGCGGTGCTCGGCGCGCGCGAGCAGGGAGACGGCGGCCGGGGCACTGGTGAAGGTGATGGCGTCCAGGCCCCGTGAGAGGGCCGCGTCCAGCAGCCGGTCCAGCGGGGCGATGTCCTCGGGCGCCATCCAGCGGTAGACGGGTACAAGGACCACATCGGCGCCCCCGGCCCGCAGTGCCTCGACGAACCCGGGCAGCGGCTCGCCGTGCAGCTGGAGGGCGATACGCCGGCCGTCGACGCCCTGGCCGAGCAGCCGGTCCAGCACCTCGGCCATGGACTCGGACGCCGGTGACCACTCCTCGGTGAGCCCCGCGGCGCGGATCGCGCCCTTCACCTTCGGGCCGCGCGCCAGGAGTTCCACACCGCGCAGCCGGGCCAGCAGCTCCTCGCCGAAGCCCCACCCGTCGGCGGCCTCGACCCAGCCGCGGAACCCGATGGCGGTGGTGGCGACGACCACGTCGGGCGCGTGGTCGATCAGCTCCTTGGTGGCGGCGAGCAGTTCCGCGTCGTCGGCGAGCGGGACGATGCGCAGCGCGGGGGCATGCTGCACGGCCGCTCCACGACGTCGCAGCAGGGCGCCGAGCTCATCGGCGCGCCGGGCGGCGGTGACGCCGACGGTGAAGCCCGCGAGGGGGCCGTGCGATTGGCCGTGGTCGTGCATGGTGTGGTCCCCACTGAACAGTGAATGGGCGACCGAGCCTGTCAAAGGTGCGTGACAGGCCCGGATCGCTCATATTTCCTTGCCGTTACGTACTCCGCCCGTTCACACCCTGGCGTACTCGAGCTGGGGCTCCGCGTCGGTCTCGGCGGTGCGCACCGGCACCGCGACCGGCCGGCGAAGGTATACCGCCCAGGTCACCACGGAGCAGACCGCGTAGAAGGCCAGGAAGGAGACGAAGGCGGCCGTGCCGGTGCCCGCGGTCAGGAAGGACTGGCGGAAGGCGAGGTTGATGGCGAGGCCGCCGACCGCGCCGACGGCTCCGATCAGGCCCATCGAGGCCCCCGAGAGCCGGCGTCCGTAGGCGGCCGCGGCCTCGCCGGTCATGCCCTTGGCGAGCGCCTTGTTCTGGAAGATGCCGGGGATCATCTTGTAGGTGGATCCGTTGCCGAGGCCGCTGAGCACGAACAGGGAGGTGAAGCCGATGAGGAAGACCGGCAGGGACTTCTGGACCGAGGCGGCGACTACGACACCGGTCGCCCCGGCCATGGCCACGAAGTTCCACAGGGTGATGCGTGCGCCGCCGAAGCGGTCGGCGAGCAGTCCTCCGACGGGCCGGATCAGGGAGCCGAGGAGCGGGCCGATGAAGGTGAGCGAGGCGGCCTGCAGCGGGGTGCGGCCGAACTGGGTCTGCAGGACCAGGCCGAAGGCGAAGCTGTAGCCGATGAAGGAGCCGAAGGTGCCGATGTAGAGGAAGGACATGATCCAGGTGTGGGGATCCTTGACCGCTTCCTTCGCCGCGCCGGTGTCGTTCTTGACCGGCGTGAGGTTGTCCATCCACAGCGCGGCGCACAGGGCGGCGATCACGATCAGCGGCATGTAGATACCGAGCACGAGACGCGGGTGGGCGGCCCCTGCGGTGCCGATGACCAGCAGGGACACCAGCTGGATGACCGGTACGCCGATGTTGCCGCCGCCCGCGTTGAGCCCGAGCGCCCAGCCCTTCTTGTGCAGCGGGAAGAAGGCGTTGATGTTCGTCATCGACGACGCGAAGTTGCCGCCGCCGACGCCGGTGAGCGCGGCCACCGCCAGGAAGGTCGTGTACGAGGTGCCGGGCTCCATGACGGTGTAGGCCGCGCCGGTCGGCAGGAGCAGCAGCAGTGCGCTGAAGATGGTCCAGTTGCGGCCGCCGAACTTGGCGACGGCGAAGGTGTACGGCACCCGGATCACGGCGCCGACGAACGTCGCCGTCGCGATCAGGAAGAACTTCCCGGCCGGGTCGATGCCGTACTCGGGTCCCATGAACAGGACCATCACGGACCACAGGGTCCAGATGGAGAAGCCGATGTGCTCACTGAGCACGGAGAAGGCGAGATTGCGCCGGGCGATCCGCTCCCCCTTCTCCCGCCAGAAAGTCTCGTCCTCGGGGTCCCACGTTTCGATCCACCGGCCTGCCATCACGCGCCTCCACCTTTGTCTGGTCGTGAGGATGAAGGTAGGGACGGCTCGTTTCATCCCGGTGCCGGGAGGTGACCGGTGCGAAACCTTGCTCTCACCCGGCGGTCACGCCCGGTGTGAGCGACGGCGCCCCCGGGACGATCCATTGGGCCACAGCCGCGGGCGGCGCTTGGCCGCGACGTCCTCCAGCCACCCCACCGCGACGATCATCAGGCCGATCAGCGGCCAGACGACGATCAGCATCAGGGTGGTGTAGACGCTCTCCAGGAGACCTTCGTACGTCGGATAGACGCCCGGGATCTCCCAGAGCAGGTCGATGACCGGGATCGTCGCCATGATCAGCAGGTTGTGCCAGAGGTAGATCGTCACGGCGCGGTTGTTGGAAAGAGTAACAAGCGTGTCGAATCGGGCGAGCTTGCCGGGCAGTTCCTGCCAGGACGGCGAGTACGTCAGCAGGATCACGCAGAAGCCGAACGACCAGGTCGCCTGGGCGAGGGGAATGTCATTGAGGTCCCAGCCGTCGGCCGTCAGATGCCCTGACGCCCACCACAGGCCGAACGCCATGATCAGCGCGGACGCCGATATCGAGAGGTAGCGCGGAACCTTCGCCAACAGGCCCGACTGGTGGGCGAAGCCCAGCACCCAGCAGGAGCCGTAGCAGGCGAAGTCGCTGATCGCGTTGCCGGTCTCGCCGGGGATCGTGACCAGCCCGGAGCCTACGATCGCGGTGAGCCCGAGCGGCGCCAGCAGCGTCGCCCACGGCACCTTGCGGAACGCCCACAGCAGCAGCGGCGAGGCGATCACGAACCACAGGTAGGCGCGGATGTACCAGAGCGGGCCCGCCGCCTGGACCGCCCAGGTGTCCTCCAGCAGGCCGGCCTTGTCACCGCTGTGCCAGGGGTACGGCGGTGCGCCGACCGGCACGATGTACCAGGCCAGCTTGATGAACCACCACACGCCTTCTTCCTTCAGCGGCTTCCAGCCGAAGTAGAAGATCACCGGCACGACGAACGCCGAGAACGCCCACATCGGCGGCAGCAGCCGGCGGACACGGCCCCGGATGACGCCCCAGGCCGGCCGTGAGAGCGAACGCGCCATCAGCGAGCCGGCCAGCGCGAACATCACGCCCATGGAGGGGAAGACGACCGTCAGCCAGGCCCAGCCGAAGATGTGGTACACGACGACGCGGACCAGCGCGACGGAGCGCAGCAGGTCGAGATAGCGGTCCCGGCCCGGGCGCTTGGGCGCCGCCGCCGGAGCGCCGGCCGCCGCGGCCGGGACGGCTGTGGCTGCGTCCGTCGCCGCCGTGTGACGGCCCTGCGGCACGCCGCCCGTGTGGATCGGGTGGGTGGTCATGCGACGGGCCTCCGGTCGTCACCGCGCTGGCGCTGGCCCGGTATGCCACCGGGCGCCTCCACCACACCCGTACGGCGCAGCTTCTGCCAGCGAAGCCGCCCACCGGTGAGCGCGGTGATCCAGGACTGAAGCAGCACCACGTACATGAGCTGCCGGTACAGGAGCTGCTGCAGGGGCAGCGTGATCAGGTGCGTCATGCGTTCCCGGTCGAGCCGGAAGGCGTACGCGGCGCAGACGGCCTGGATGGCGAGCACGCCGAGCCAGGCGGCGATCGTCTTCCCGGTGGGACCGAAGACCAGCCCGTACAGGAGGAAGACGTCGATCAGCGGGGCCAGCAGCGGGAACACGATCATGAACAGCGACACCATCGGCAGGCCGACCCGGCCGAAACGGCCCGAGGGACCGCGTTCGACGAGGGCGCCGCGGTGCTTCCAGATCGCCTGCATGGTGCCGTAGCTCCAGCGGTAGCGCTGCGACCACAACTGCTGGACGGACTCGGGGGCCTCGGTCCAGGCGCGGGCGTTCTCGGCGTATACGACGCGCCAGCCGTCGCGGTGGATGGCCATGGTGATGTCGGTGTCCTCGGCGAGGGTGTCCTCGCTCATGCCGCCGACCCGCTCCAGGGCCTGGCGGCGGAAGGCGCCGACCGCACCGGGGATGGTGGGCATACAGCCCATGACGTCGTACATACGGCGGTCGAGGTTGAAGCCCATGACGTACTCGATGTGCTGCCAGGCGCCGATGAGGCTGTCGCGGTTGCCGACCTTGGCGTTGCCCGCGACCGCGCCGACGCGCATGTCCGCGAAGGGCTGGACGAGTTCGCCGACGGTGGACGGCTCGAAGACGGTGTCGCCGTCCATCATGACGACGATGTCATAACGGGCGTGCCGGATGCCGTTGTTGAGCGCGGCGGGCTTGCCGGAGTTGGGCTGCCGTACGACACGGACGTTGGGCAGCCGCAGCGCCTGGACGATGTCGGCGGTGCCGTCGGACGAGCCGTCGTCGATGACGATGACCTCGATGGGGTGCTCGCTGGCCATCAGCGAGTTCACGGTGTTGGCGATGCATTCGCGTTCGTTGTACGCGGGCACGAGCACGGACACCGGGCGGGTGATCGGCGGCCCCCAACCGAAGCCCGGCCTGCGCACCTTGCGGGCGTGGGCGAAGGAGAGCACCAGCATCAGTCCGAAGCGGACGAAGACGAGCACGCCGATCGCGGCCAGGCCGACGACCAGGACCTCGGTGGTGTTCTCGGAGACGGCGACGGCGGCGACGAACGCCTTGCCCTTCCACAGCTCGGGTCCGGTGACCTGGGTGTGGGCGCTGGCTACGCCGAGTGCCTCGGTGAGATTGGTGAACTTGTAGCCGCGTTCCTTCATCTGCGGCAGGAAGCGGTCCAGGGCCGCGACGGTCTGCGAGCGGTCGCCGCCGGAGTCGTGCATCAGCACGATCGAGCCCTTGGTGCCCTTGGGCGTGGCCCTCTCGATGATTGCTTCGACGCCGGGACGCTTCCAGTCCTCGGAGTCGGTGTTGTTGAACGCGGTGATGTAGCCGCGGCTGCCTATGTACTGGGTGACCGGCCAGGACTCGTTGTCCAGGGCGTCGGAGAACGAGGAGTACGGGGGCCTGAACAGTGAGGTGCGGATACCGGCCGCGCCGGCGATGGCCAGCTGGTTCTGCGACAGCTCCCAGTCGATGCGGGCGGTGGACTGGAAGGAGAGATCGGGGTGATTGAAGGTGTGCAGCCCGACCTCGTGCCCCTCGTGCACCATCCGTTCCACCAGTTCCGGGTGGCGGGAGGCCATGGTGCCGGTGACGAAGAAGACGGCATGGGCGTTGTGCTGCTTCAGCTTGTCGAGGACCTTCGGAGTCCACGCCGGGTCGGGCCCGTCGTCGAAGGTGAGCACGAGCCGGCGGTCCGGGACGCTCAGCGCTGTCGGGGCCTTGGTGCCGCGGGCGTCGATGACCGGCCCGCCCTGGAGGATCTTCTCGGGCACCTGGTCGCTGGACGCCGGCGGTCGTACGCGGTGGTCCGCAAGGATCTCGCTGTGCACATAGCCGCGCAGCATCAGCATGGCGAGCAGCGCGACGAGCAGGAGCACGGGCAGCAGATAGCGCATGGGCAGGCGACGGCGAACGACGCGCCGGGGCCTCCGCCGCTGCGGGGCCCGGGATGCGGGGAGGGTCATCTAAGGTGCGCCTTCTTGCACGGGTGGATCGGTGGGGTCTCCAGGAGGCCCGGAGTCGGACGGCGTCGGGCCGGGCGCACTGCTCGGGGGGCCGGGCGCGGTGCTGGGGACGGACGGGGTGACGGCCGGCCGGGGGGCGGCCGGTCCGCCGGAGGGCTTGGCCGGCGGGGAGCCCGAACCGCCGGGTGCGGGCACCGCGGGCGGTGAACTGCCGTCGGTGCTGCCGGAGGGCTGCGGCAGAACGGCGCCGGTGGAGTCGCTGGGGGTGGGTGCGTCAGGGGTGCTGCCGGGCGTGGCCACGGTGGAGGCGCGGTCGGTGGGGGCGGGCTGTATCTCGACCTGGTCGGTCTGCTTCTCGCCCGCCTGACCGAGGCCGGGCAGCCAGGGCGCGGTGGAGTTGCCGCCGGCCAGGGCGGCGACGAGCGTGATCGCATAGCACGCGCAGGCGGTGGCCAGAACCCATCCGAGGCGCCGGAACTTCTTGCTGCGGCGGCCGCTCTCGTCGACGAAGACGGGTCCGTCGGAACCCTCCTGCGCGCTGGCCGATTCGGCCTGCATCCTGCGCAGTTGCCCGAGGCCGTCGAGTTGGACGGTCACCTCGTGCAGTTCATGTGTCTGGCCGACACCGGCGTCTTCTTGCCATTTTTCCATGGCTGATCGCACATCCCCCACTGGCAGCTTGCGGGTGCACGGTGTGACAGACCGGCCGCTGTCCATCGGGTTCCCCAACCCGCTCACAGCATCTCCACCTAATTCACTCACCCGGGTGATGAATGTAGCGCACCCCCGGTGGACCGTGGGCCCCTGTCTCACTTGTTGTCACACATCAGGGACATATCACGTTCCGGCAACCATCCGGCGGACGGTCTGTCCAGCCAGCCCTCCTGCGCGGCGAGTTCGGCGGCGGACCGGCGCAGCGCGTCCAGTCCGGGGTGGCGCAGCCCCTTGCGCCACACCAGGGAGAGCGGTGACAGCGGTACCGGGTCGATGATCGGCCGCAGTGCAGCACCGGGCATGTCCGGAAAGTCGATCACCGCAAGAACGGGGGTTGACGTCTTGGCCATGATCCGCTCGAACTCCTCCCGCCCGATCGCCACGGGCGCGGGCGGCGCGATCGAGATCCCGCGCCCGGCGAAGAGCAGCCTGGCGAGCTCGGTCCACTCCAGGGTCCGAGAATTGCCGGCACCTGCGTATACGGTCTCGCCCGCGAGAGCGTTCAACGGAACACGGTCCAATTCGGTGAGCGGATGCCCGTGGGGCAGCAGGACGGCCATCGGCTCGAACCGAACAGGCTGCTGCGACAACAGCGCCTGCACGGCGGGCTCGAGACCCGCGAAGCGTCCGAAGGACGCATCCAGCCGCCCGGCCAGGATCTCGGCCGCGGCCCAGGTCAGGCCGCTCTCGAACCGGGCCATGAGCTCGCATTCCGGGGCGAGTTCACGCGCCCGCGCGAGGATCCGCCCGGACGTCATGCCCGCGGTGTTCAGGTCGACCAGCAGCGGTCGCTCGTCTCCGGCGGCTGCCCTGACCAGCTCGTCCTGCGCGGCCAGCACCCGGCGGGCGTACGGCAGCAGCCGCTCACCATCGGCGGTGAGGGTCACCTGGCGGGTGGTCCGGACGAACAACTCGACGCCCAGCTCCCGCTCGAGGCGCCGGATGTCCCGGCTCAGGGCCTGCTGGGCGACGTAGAGACGGGCGGCGGCGCGGGTGAAGTGCAGCTCGTCGGCGACGGCGGCGAACGCACGGAGCAGCCGGGGTTCCAGGTCCTGGGGCACGGGGCATTCAACAACACGGATGCGTGAATGGCCACCGAACGGGTGTTGGACGGGTGCGTGATCGCGCGGCGAGTCTTGAACCCATGCCGCAGCCGATCCGGTCCCAGAGGACCACCGACCCCTCACTGCCCGCCACGACCCGGACACCCACCCTCGCAGCGGATCCCGAGCGCACGGCGCCCGGCAGCGCGACAGGCACCGAACCCGGCGGGGGGCCCGGCAGCGCCACAGACGACGAACCCCGCGTGGAGCCCGGCGGCGCGCAAGGTTCCTACCGGAGGCTGTTCGCGGCTCCCGGGGCCCTGGCCTTCACCGCCGGGAATCTCATCGCCCGGCTGCCCATGGGGATGTTCAGCGTCAGCGCCGTCATCATGATCGCCGGGTCCCGGGGGTCGTACGCTCTCGCCGGTGCCGTCACCGCGACCGGGCTCGCCGCCACCGCGCTGGTCGCGCCGTGGACCGCCCGTCTCGTCGACCGGCACGGCCAGGCCCGCATCGCCGTGCCGGCCACCGTCCTGGCCGCACTCGGCTCGCTCGCGCTGCTGCTGTGCATACGTTTCGACGCCCCCGACTGGACCCTGTTCGCCGCCTACGCGGCGACAGCCACCACCCCCAACAGCGGCGGTATGTCCCGGGCCCGCTGGGCCCATCTGTACGAGGGCGACCCGGCCGCCCTGCACACCGCGAACTCCTTCGAGCAGGCCGCCGACGAGCTGTGCTTCATGCTCGGCCCGGTGCTGGCCGCATTCCTGTGCTCGGCGCTCTTCCCGGAGGCCGGCACCCTCGTCGGCGCGATCCTGCTGCTCACGGGCGTCCTGGTCCTCGCGGCCCAGCGCTCCACCGAACCGCCCGTCGCACCGCGCGCCCGGGTGGGCTCGCCGCTGCGCGCCAAGGGCATGCCCGCCCTGCTCACGGTCTTCCTCGCCACGGGCGCGGTCTTCGGCTCGATGGAGGTCGTCACCCTCGCCTTCGGCGACGGCCCGGCGGCAGGCGCGGTGCTCGCGCTGCAGGCGGGCGGCTCGTGCGTCGCCGGGCTCGTGTACGGAAGGGCCCGGCGCACAGCCGGGCTCGTCACCTGTCTCGCCGCGATGACCGCCTTGATGTCCCTGCCCCTGCTGGCCGCCGTCGGCACGGGCTCGCTCGTGGCCGTCGCGGGCGCCCTTCTGCTCGCGGGAATGGCGACGGCTCCGACGATGGTGACCGGGATGACCCTGGTCCAGCGTCTGACCCCGCAGGGACAGAGCAACGAGGGCATGACGCTCGCCGTCACCGCGCTGCTCGGGGGGATCGCGGCGGGCTCCGCGAGCGGCGGCTGGCTGGTCGAGCACGCCGGCCCGGCCACCGGGTACGCCGTGCCGGTGTGCGCCGCGGGCCTCGCGCTCGTACTGGCGGGCATGACAAAGGCCCGGCTGTCGTGACAGCCGGGCCTTCGCCCACATGGGATGAGGGGTTCTGGGGGCATGCCCCCAGAGACTCCACCGAGTGGAGATGGCGGGAATCGAACCCGCGTCCAACGGTGCTAAAGCAGGGCTTCTCCGTGTGCAGTCCGCTGCGATTTTCTCGGCCCCGGAGATCACGCGGACAAGTCTCCGACGGGCTCAGTCACTGTTTGATTTCCCTCCGGACCCCGTGACCGGGTCTAGAGGTTTAGTTCCCTGGTTGACGCCAGGAACCGGGTCGGGAACAGCCCCGGGCTGACGCTCCATAGTGAAGGTTCGTCTCTACTGCCTAATCAGGCAGCGAGGGCGAAGGCTTCGGAGTTATCGCGCTGAGAATTGGCGATTATTGTTTGCGACATATGGTTAACGAGATCATTGCCGCTTCCTCGACACGCTTCCCCTGCTTCGACATCCGCTGTCGAAACCGATCATCCCCATGTTGATTTTTCAATCCACGCATGCCCCCTCGGTGGGGGGCAGGTGCCATCGTACGTGACCAACGCACGACCGTGCCAGCCTATTCCCGAGGGGTCAGGCCTGCTGACGCCGACGGACCGCCGAGATCGCCCGGTCCGTCTCGCGCCGGTCCTGCTTCTCACGCAGCGTCTGCCGCTTGTCGTACTCCTTCTTGCCCTTCGCCAGCGCGATCTCGACCTTGGCCCGGCCGTCCTTGAAGTACAGGGCCAGGGGCACGATGGTGTGACCCGTCTCCTGGGACTTCGACTCGAGCTTGTCGATCTCCTCGCGGTGCATCAGCAGCTTCCGCTTGCGCCGCGCGCTGTGGTTCGTCCAGGTGCCCTGGCTGTACTCCGGCACGTGCACGTTGTGCAGCCACGCCTCGTGGCCGTCGATCTGGACGAAGCCGTCCGCCAGCGAGGCCCGCCCCTGGCGCAGCGACTTCACCTCGGTACCCATCAGCACGAGACCGCACTCGTAGGTGTCGATGATGTGGTAGTCGTGCCGCGCCTTCTTGTTCTGCGCGATCAGCTTGCGCCCTGTTTCCTTAGCCATAGTCCCGCCATTTTCGCACTACGCCGCAACACTTTTTAAGACGTGCCGCCCAGGCCGCTCAATACCGTCTGCGCACGCTGCTCGGCGCCCTCGCCGGCGACCAGGTCCGGTGTGATGCCCCGGCCGTCGACGCTGTGGCCCGCCGGGGTCCGGTAGTGCCCCACGGTCAGCTCGGCGACCGAACCGTCGGGCAGGGGGCTGGGCATCTGCACCGAGCCCTTGCCGAAGGTGCGCGAGCCCACGGTGACCGCGCGGCCCCGGTCCTTGAGGGCGCCGGTGACCAGCTCGGCCGCGCTCATGGTGCCCGCGTCGACGAGCGCGACGACGGGCCGCTGGGTGTCGCCGCCGGGGTCCGCGTACAGCGCCTGCTGCTCACCGCGGACGTCGTACGTGGCGACCAGGCCGCCGTCCAGGAACGCGGAGGCGGCGGTGACGGCCTCGGAGACCAGCCCGCCCGGGTTGCCCCGCAGGTCCAGCAGGACACCGGCGCCGGAGGGTGCCTTGCGCACCGCGTCGCGCACCCGGCTGCCCGACCCCTTGGTGAACGACGCGACCTTGATCATGACGGTCCCGCCCTCGAGGTGCTCGACGGTCACCGCCTCGGTGCTCAGCCGGGCGCGGGTCAGCCGCTCGGTCCACTCGCGCCCCCCGCGCTCCAGACCCAGCACCACGGTGGTGCCGTCGCCGCCGCGCAGCAGTGCCACGACCTCGGTGACCGGGCGGGTGGCGACCTCGTGGCCGTCGATCGTACGGAGTCGGTCGCCGACACGGATCCCGGCGCGCTCGGCGGGGCCGCCGGGCTGGACCTTGGCCACCTCCACACGGCCGTCGCCGGTGCGTCTGGCCCCGAGGCCGACGCCGGTGTACTCACCGTCGAGGGCCTTCACGAACTCCTCGTACTCGTCCTTGTCGTACACCGCGCCCCAGCGGTCACCGCTGCGGCTGACGACCTCTTCGGCCGCCTGGGAGGGGGACTTGCCGTCGGCCATGGCATCGGCCGCGGCTCGTTCGACAGCGTCGCGGTCGACGGTGGCGCCCGCGGCGCGGGCCGCCAGGCGGCGGTGCGGTTCGCCCTGTTCACGCGGCAGACAGTCGGTCGCCGCAGCGGTGGCGAGAACGGTCGCGAAGACCAATGTCAGGGCCGCCCCGCGGCGGATGCCGCGGGACCCTGTACAGAACTCAGGTCCCGACATGGCGTCGAGTCTAGGACAAGCAAAAGGCGCCGTACGGCCGTTGACCGTACGGCGCCAAGGGCGCTTGTCACACCTTGAGATACTTGCGCAATGCGATGAAAGCAGCAACAGCCGGCATCAACAGCCCGATCGCCAGCACCAGGGGCAACTTGGTGATCACGGCATCCCAGCCGATGAAGTTGACCAACTGCATCTTCTCGGAAAGCGCGAGACCGTGGTCGATCAGGAAATATCTGCCGAGCAGCAGCATGACGCAGGCGACACCGGCACCCAACAGCCCCGCGACGGCGGCCTCCATGATGAACGGCATCTGGATGTAGAAGCTGGACGCGCCGACCAGACGCATGATCCCGGTCTCACGCCGACGGCTGAACGCCGAAACACGCACGGTGTTGACGATCAGCATCAGCGCAATGACCAGCATCAGGGCCATCACGAAGATCGCGGCCACGTTCATGCCGTTCATGAGCTCGAAGAGCTGGTCCAGGATGTCGCGCTGGTCCTGCACCGACTGGACGCCGTCACGCCCGGCGAAGGCCGTCGCGACCACCTTGTACTTCTCCGGGTCGTCGAGCTTGACCCGGAACGACTCCTGCATCTGGTCAGGGGTGATCGTGGAGGCGATCGGAGTGTCGCCGTACTGCTCCCGGTAGTGCTTGTACGCCTCCTCGGCCGACTCGAGATGGATGGTGTCCACGACGTCCATCTTGTCGAGATCGGCCCTGATCTGTTCCTTCTGCGCCGTGGTGACCGCACCCTTGCCGCACTGGGGCGAGGTGGCGGCATCGTTCTTGTTGCAGAGGAAGATCGAGACGTTGACCTTGTCGTACCAGAAGTCCTTCATCGTGCTGACCTGCTCACGCATGAGCAGCGCACCGCCGAACAGGGCGAGCGAGAGGGCAACGGAGACAATCACCGCGAAGGTCATCGTGAGATTTCGGCGGAGACCGACGCCGATCTCCGACATCACGAACTGGGCGCGCATGGCGTGCTTTCAGCCTTTCAATCTGTCCGGGCTCAGTGCTGGTAGCCGTAGACGCCGCGGGCCTGGTCGCGAACGAGCCGGCCCTTCTCGAGCTCGATGACGCGCTTGCGCATCTGGTCGACGATGTTCTGGTCGTGGGTCGCCATGATCACTGTCGTACCGGTGCGGTTGATCCGGTCGAGCAGCTTCATGATGCCGACCGAGGTCTGCGGGTCGAGGTTGCCCGTAGGCTCGTCCGCGATCAGCAGCATGGGGCGGTTGACGAAGGCCCGCGCGATCGCGACGCGCTGCTGCTCACCACCGGAGAGCTCACCGGGCATCCGGTCCTCCTTGCCGCCGAGGCCGACGAGGTCGAGGACCTGGGGCACCGCCTTGCGGATCTCACCGCGCGGCTTGCCGATGACCTCCTGGGCGAACGCCACGTTCTCGGCGACGGTCTTGTTGGGCAGGAGGCGGAAGTCCTGGAAGACCGTGCCCAGCTGGCGGCGCATCTGCGGCACCTTCCAGTTGGACAGCCGGGCCAGATCCTTGCCGAGGACATGGACCAGGCCCTGACTGGCGCGCTCCTCGCGCAGGACCAGACGCAGGAAGGTCGACTTGCCGGAACCGGACGAGCCCACAAGGAAGACGAACTCGCCCTTCTCGATCTCGAGGGAGACGTCACGCAGGGCAGGTCGGTTCTGCCGGGGGTAGGTCTTGGAGACGTTGTCGAATCGGATCACGGGTGCACCACGGTCGGCCGGGAGTAGGTGTGCGTGACCTTACGCGAACCGGGCGGCGGCGTGCAGGCGGCGTCCGGGGTTGCGCGTTTTGTCCGGTCAGGAACGGGTGTAATCCGGCGGGGCGCGCCGAAACGCGTGCGAGCTGGCACAGTGGTAGGGGAACAGTCGCGTTTCCCCGGGCGTTGCCGGGAGAGAACTGTGCTGACGGTCCGCGTCCTGCGGCTCCGGCGCGCGGGAGGAGGAAAGCGCATGACCTACGACCGATTGGTGTGCGCCAACTGCGCGGGACCCGTAGCCGAGGGTCGCTGCCACGTCTGCCGGGCGAATCGTGAGCGGCTGCAGCAGGAGGGCCCGTTCGGCGGGCTGAGCCCGATGGCTCTGCTGACCCTGCTGGTGGTGCTGATAGCGGCGGTGGCGCTGGTGGCGGCGCACCAGCCCGCATAGAGGTCACGGAAAGGGCCCGGGGTGCTCACCCCGGGCCCTTCCGCATGTCACGCGCTATGTCACGCGCTGTATCACTGTCGCTCAGGCGACGGTGCGTCCGCCACCGACGAGGCGCGGCAGCATACGGAAGCCGATGCCACCGGCGATCATCGTCGCGGCACCGATGAGCAGGAACGTGGTCTCGGCGGCGCCGGTCTCCGCCAGCTCCTCCTTGGCCTTGCCCTGCTCGACCGGCTGGGAGCCGGCGCTGTCGGTGTCGGTGTTGTCGCTGCACGCGGCACCGTCGGCGTCAACGGTGCAGGTGCCGGCGTCACCGTCGGCGTCGTTGTCGTTACCGCCGCCGTTGCCGTTTCCGCCACCGTTGCCGTTTCCGCCGCCATTGCCGTTGCCCGGCTGCGACGGGGTCGGCTCCGGGTCCTCGGTCGGGTCCGGGTCCTCGGTCGGGTCCGTCGGAACGTCGGTGGGGACGTCCGTCGGAACGTCCGTCGGGACGTCGGTGGGAACGTCGGTGGGAATGTCCGTCGGAACGTCGGTCGGGATCTCCGTCGGGATCTCGGTCGGCTCCTCCGTCGGCTCGTCGGTCGGGTCCTCCTTGATGCCGAGACCCACGTCGATGCTGTTCTTGCCGGCGTTCGCCTTGGCCTCGAGGGGACCCACGTCGATACCGATGCCCACGGCGCTCGCGGCGCCGGCGGCGGTCAGCGACGCACCCGCGGCGATCACCGCACCGGCGGCTATGCGCGCGACACGGAGCCGCGTCTTCTTCGTCATCTGGCTGCTACCCCCAGTAGCTGATCTCGTCAATGGAGCAGCGTCCGGGGCAGCGATCCCAGAGGGCGTATTACCGCGCCCCAGGACACACACGCCCCAGAAATACGCATGCCGCGCGTCAGCTTTGCTGGTTGTCGCATGACCGTCAAGCTCGTTGCGCGTGCGATGTCCGATATGAAGTCAGTTGACTGACCTGCGGGGATGCAACTGTGACATAAAAGGGAACTGCCGCCCACGGGGCGGCAGTTCCCTTGTCGATAAAGCGAGTTGCTACTTCTCCTGCTGCTTGCGCCAGCGAATACCGGCCTCGAGGAAGCCGTCGATCTCACCGTCAAGCACCGCCTGCGGGTTGCCCACTTCGAACTCCGTACGCAGATCCTTGACCATCTGGTACGGGTGCAGGACGTACGAACGCATCTGGTTTCCCCAGGAGTTGCCGCCGTCGCCCTTGAGGGCGTCCATCTTGGCCTGCTCCTCCTGGCGGCGGCGCTCGAGCAGCTTCGCCTGCAGGACGTTCATCGCGCTCGCCTTGTTCTGGATCTGGGAGCGCTCGTTCTGGCAGGAGACGACGATGCCGGTGGGGATGTGCGTGATGCGGACCGCGGAGTCGGTGGTGTTGACGCCCTGGCCACCGGGGCCGGAGGCGCGGTACACGTCGATGCGCAGTTCCGTCTCGTCGATCTCGACGTGGTCGCTCTGCTCGACGACCGGGAGAACCTCGACACCGGCGAAGGACGTCTGGCGGCGGCCCTGGTTGTCGAAGGGCGAGATCCGCACCAGACGGTGCGTGCCCTGCTCGACGGAGAGCGTGCCGTATGCGTACGGGGCCTTGACGACGAAGGTGGTCGACTTGATGCCGGCCTCTTCCGCGTACGACGTCTCGTAGACCTCGGTGCCGTAGTTGTGCCGCTCGGCCCAGCGCATGTACATGCGCTGCAGCTGCTCGGCGAAGTCCGCCGCGTCCACGCCGCCGGCCTCGGCCCGGATGTTGACCAGCGCCTCGCGCTCGTCGTACTCGCCGGACAGCAGCGTGCGGACCTCCATCTCGTCCAGAGCCTTCCTGACCGACACGAGCTCGGTCTCGGCCTCGGCGAGGGTGTCCGCGTCGTCCTCCGTCTCGGCGAGCTCGAAGAGCACGGCGAGATCATCGATCCGCCCACGGAGCGCCTCGGCCTTGCGCACCTCGGCCTGGAGGTGCGAAAGCTTGCTGGTGATCTTCTGCGCCGCCTCCGGGTCGTCCCACAGGGACGGCGCCGCGGCCTGCTCCTCGAGCACGGCAATGTCTGCCCTCAGCCTCTCGAGGTCCAGGACGGCCTCGATCGACCCCATGGTCGAGGAGAGGGACTTCAGCTCTTCGGATACATCGACGACTGCCACGGGTCCAGCGTAACGGCTGAACGGGGGAGACCGTGCTGGCCCCGTTCCACGGTGCCAGGGCCCGCGAGCGGGGCAGGCCCCGACGACAGCCGATGGCGGCCCCTACGGCTCCGAGGGGGCCGACTGCTTCGAGTCGCGGGGCGGGGTCTCGATGTCGTCCCCGCCCGTGGCCAGCCAGCTGCCGACGCCGACCGCCACCACGACCGCGAGCGCCGCGACCCCCAGGGTGATACGGCGCTTGCGCACGGCGTCGGACCGGTGGCGGGCCGAGCCGGGGCGGCGCTGGCCGGGGGCTCGGGGGGCCCGGGCCGTGCCGTGGGCGCCACCGGCGAGCTCGTCAGGGGCCGGAACGCGCATGGAGGTGTGGGTGTCGCGGTTGGAGTCCGCGGGGGCCGCGCCGGGGACCAGGGGGACGGCACCACGGCGGCGGGGCTCGCCGGGGGTGGCCGGGGCGATCTCCTCGTACGGCTCGGCGGGCGGCTCGGCGTCCGGCTCGTCCACATCCAGCGGCGGCATGCCCGCCAGCAGCGGAAGCACGTCGTGCAGCCGGGCGGCCAGCTCCGAGGCGCGCAGCCGGGACGCGGGGGCCTTGGCCAGGCACTGGACGATCAGCTGCCACAGCTCGTCGGGGATGCCCGGCAGCGGGACGACGGTCTCGGTCACATGCCTGCGCAGCACCGCGCCGGGGTGGCCGCCGCCGAAGGGGGTGAAGCCGGCCAGGAGCTCGTACAGGACCGTGGCCAGCGCATAGATGTCGACCGCCGCGCGCGGCGGCAGGCCCTCGACGATCTCGGGCGCGATGTAGTCGGGGGTGCCGATGATGCCCGAGGGGCTCGGTGCGCCGCCCGAGGCGGGGCGCAGCGCCTTGGTGCGGCGCGGGGTGTCGATCAGCTTGGCGACGCCGAAGTCGGTGAGCAGCGCGGGGTGGGAGCCGGCGGGTCCGAGCGGACCCTCCATGTCCAGCAGGATGTTCTCCGGCTTGACGTCCCGGTGCACCACCCCGGCCGCGTGGGCGACCGCGAGTGCTTCGGCGACGTCCGCGATGATCGCGACGGCGGCCTCCGGGGCGAGGCGGCGCTCGCGGTCGAGCCGGGTGCGCAGATCGGTGCCGCGTACGAGGTCCATGACCAGCGCCAGGTCGTTGCCGTCCACGACGAGGTCGCGGACGCCGACGACACAGGGGTGGTCGAGCCCGAGCAGGGCGGTGCGCTCCTGTACGAAGCGGCCGACGAGCTCCTGGTCGGATGCCAGGTCCTCGCGCAACAGCTTGATGGCGACGGGCCCCTCGGGTCCTTCACCGAGCCACACCGTGCCGGCGCTGCCCCGCCCCAGGATCTGATGGGCCGTGTACCGGCTGCCGATATTCCGTGCCAAGACTGCTCCCTCAGCGGCTGGCGTTGGCCCTTAACGTACGCGGGCATCCGGGTGCTGTGTGCCCAGGATGGCGCCAACCTTCACTCCTGCGGGACGAATCGGCCCGCAGGAGTCGACAAATCGACAGAGTTACTGTGGGTTACGGCACGTTGTTGCCGACCTCGTCGGCGGTGCCCTTCGCCTCGCCGAGCTCGGAGACCCAATTCGTGACCTTCGAAATGCCGTCACCGATCGCGTCCCAGTAACTTTTGCCCTCGGCGATCCAGCCCTGGAGCGGGGTCAGCTCCCAGATGAGCCAGCCCGCGACGAAGAACAGCACCACGGTGAACAGACACCCCTTGAGGCATCCGAGGCCGGGGATCCGCATCCGGTTCGCGCTGCGCTGCCGCGGCTCGCGGGGTGGGCGCCGCGCGGGCTGCTGGGGTGGCGGCTGCGGGGGCGCGTACTGCTGCTGCGGCGGCGGCGCGTACGCGTGGGGCTGCGGGCGCTGGGGCTGCTGGTACCGGGGCTGCGGCGGCTGCGCGTACGGCTGCGGCTGGGGGCGCTGAGGAGGCCGTTGCTGCTGCGGCTGCTGGGCGTGGCGCTGCGGACGGCGGCGCAGCGGGTCCTGGCTCGGGTCCAGGTACTGCATCTGCGTCTGCTCGTTGCGGTCACGCACCCCCTGCAGCTGCGACTGCCAGGGGTGCGGGTCCTGGGGACCCTGCCCCTGCGGTACGGGCGGCATCACCGAGGTCGGGTCGCCGCCGCCCCCGGGCGGCCCCGTCTGCGGCAGCACGCTGGTCGCGGCCGCCGGGTCGAACGCGCCGGCGCCCGCGGCGTTGCTCGGAAGCACCTGCGTCGGATCTGCGGCACCGGGAGTCTGCGGCACCGGGGCCGGCGAGGGGTCGGGCGCGAGCAGCGCGGCCACACCGAGCGCGGCCTCGACCTGTGCGCTGGAGGAGTGGACACCGATGCCGGCCGCGACGGTGCGCAGGCCACGGGCGAGGTTCTCGGCGCTGGGCCGTTCGGCGGGCTCCTTGCGAAGACACCTCTCTATGACCGTCCACAGCGGCTCGGGGACGGTCGTGGGCCGGCGCGGCTCCTCGCTGAGGTGCCGGTGCAGCACCTCGAGTGCGGTGCCTCCCGCGAACGGTGGCCGTCCCGTGACGAGCTCGTACAGCAGGATGCCGGCGCCGTAGATGTCGACCGCGGAGGTCTGCGGGCGGCCCTCGGCGGACTCGGGCGCGACATACGCGGGGGTGCCGACGAACTCGTGCGTCCGGGTCAGGCCCGGGGAGTCCGCGAGGCGGGCGATGCCGAAGTCGGTCAGCATCGGGTGCATCTGGCCGTCGGCGTCCGTCTTGAGCAGGACGTTCGCGGGCTTCAGATCACGGTGGACCACGCCGTCGGTATGGCTGGCGGCGAGCGCGTCGGCGATCTGCGCGGTCATCAGCGAGGCGGCGACCGGGCTGAGCGGGCCGCTTTCCCGCAGATAGCGGTGCAGGTCGGGACCGTCGACCAGGTCCATGACGAGGGCGAGCAGATCGCCCTCGACGACGAGGTCGCGGGTGCGCACGATGTTCGGGTGGGTGAGGCGGAGCAGGACGGAACGCTCCCGCAGGAAGCGCATCACCACATCCGCGTCGTTCGCGAGCTCCTCCTTGAGGACTTTGATCGCGACGGTCTCACCGGGCTGGCCGGCAACGGCCGCCTCGGCGCCCGCGGTCTCGCGCTGGCGGGCTCGCCAGACGGTACCCGTGGCACCGCGCCCGAGGGGCTCCTCGAGCAGGTACTTGCTGCCTACCGGCCGCACGTCATGTGCTCCCTGCTGATCGTGGTCCTCTTACGGTCCCGAGCGTGCCAGGTCGATCCTGTGCCCGCGAGGGTGTCCGACCCACTTTAGTGCCGGAGTAGAAACACTGGCGGATCGTCGTACCGCCGGCCTTCCGGTCGTGTTCGAAAGAGAGACGCGGGCATCGTACGGACGGTTGCCGTGTGCCCGTGCAGTGAACATCACCTCGGGGCTCCCGGACCTTCCGGATCGGACCCAACCAGGCACTTTTACGTCCAGAGCCGACCATTCAAGATCACTGACAGATGAAGGCCGGGCGTGTTGTCAGTGGCAGGTGCGAGGATGCCCCCAGCACACAGTCACATGGGGGTGGCTCCTCGGCGCGCCTGCGCGCAGGGGGTGTGGGGGCCCGTGGCTCGTGCCGACCTGCCGGGTGGGGCGATCACAGGGCGGCTCCCCTGCCGGGTACCCCGCGCAGAAGGGATTGCTGACGGCGATGCAGATCCGGCTGACCGTTCTCGCGCCGCGCGGCGGCCAGTCCGTGCCCGCGGGGCGCCCGTGCGACGTGCTGGTCACCGCGCCCGCCGGGACCGCGCTGGCCGCGGTTGCCTCCGGTCTGGCGGCCGCAGTCTCCGGTCCGGACGCCTCGGGCTCCGTGGTGCTGTACGCGGGAGCGGAGCGCCTCGATCCGCAACGCCGCACCCTGGGCGAGCCACCGCTGGTCGACGGCGCGGTGCTCTCCCTCCAGCTGCCGGGTGAGGAGGAGACCCCGGGGACGGATGTCTCGGCGCAGCTCCATGTCGTCGCCGGTCCCGACGCGGGCGGGGTCCATCTGCTGCACGGCGGCCGGGTCAGCATAGGCAGGTCCGCCGAGGCGGACGTGCCGCTGGACGACCCGGACGTCTCCCGCCTCCACTGCGCGGTCACGGTCGGGGACGACGGCCGGGTGACGGTCGCCGACCTCGGCTCCACGAACGGCACGACGGTGGACGGCAGCGCCGTGACCACCCGTCCCACGCGCCTCCCGGCGGGCGCCCTGCTGCGCCTCGGCGAGTCCACGCTGCGCCTGGCTTCTCCCCAGGGTTCCGCACCCCTGCGGACCGCCCCGGACGGCGAGGGTCATCTCCGGGTGACGCGTCCGTCCGCGGACAGGAAGGCCTCGGGGTCCGCCGGGGCGGGGGCTCAGGACCCGACCGGGCCGCAGGGACCGGCCGACCCCGGTGGGACACATGACGAGGCGCTCGCGTCGTACGGGTCCGCCGTACGGGACGCGCCTGGCCACGAGGCGTACGGGTCCGCCCAGCAGGGAGCGGCCTCCGGACCCGCCTGGCTGCCGGCGCAGACCGGGCCGGTCACCGGAGCCGCGGGGGCGTTCGGCGCCGGCGGGGCCTCAGGTGCCCCGGGACACACCACGCCCTCCGCGTCGCGTCGCACCCCCGGACATGAGGCTCCTGGCGCGGCCGCGGCGGCCCCCGGCGACGGGCGCGCGTCGGCCGGCCCTCCCCGCCGGCACGGTCGCGGCGAGCCCACGTGGGCCGCGAGGCCGGCCGGTGCCGACACGACGGCCGACGGCGGACGCGGGTCCTACGGATCCGCCGGACCGGACAGCCCGGCAGGGCCGCACGGGCCGGCCGGAACCGGTGCCCCCGGCGCGGTGGGACCGGGTAGCGGGCAGGCCGGCGACGAGACGCACCACCTGGTGGCCCGTCCGCAGGCCCCCGACGGCACTCACCCCCGCGTGCCCGACCCGTACGACCGCGCCGCGCCGACGAGCGGCGGGCACAGGCCGGACACGGCCCCGTACACCGGCCCCCCCTCCGCGCACGGCCGGGCCGGTGAAGAGACGCACCCGGAGGGGCCCGCAGGGCACAGCCGGGGCGCCGGGACGCCCCCGCGGGGCACCCGCACGAGCGAGAGCCCCCGGAGGCGGGGCATAGGCGCCTGGGCGCGGCGGCTCGCGGGCGGCCGGGAGGACCGGGCGCCCGAGCAGTTCAGCGCGCCCGGTCCCGCGGCAGGCGCCGCGGCGCCTGCCGCCGAGCGCTGGCCCGACCCCGCCGCGGTGCTGCTCACCGCGCTCGGACCGGGGCCCCGGCTGTGGGAGCGGGAGCCCGGGCACCCCGAGTCCCTCGTACTGCGCCTCGGTACCACCGACCGGGCCGAACTGCCCTCCGTGCCGGTGACCGTCGCCCTGCGCGAGGCAGGATCGCTCGGCCTCGCCGGCCCCAGGGCACGGCTGGCCGGGCTGACCAGGTCCGCCGTGGCCCAGCTCGCAGCGCTGCACTCCCCCTCGGATCTGGAGATCGTGCTGATCAGCGCGGACCGGACCAGGAGCCTGGAGGAGCGCAGGAGCGAATGGGCCTGGCTCGGCTGGCTGCCGCATCTGCGCCCGGCGCACGGCCAGGACTGCCGGCTGCTGCTCGCCTACGACCGCGACCAGGCCGGTGCCCGTACCGCCGAGCTGACCCGCCGGCTGGACGACGGACCGCTCGGTCCCGGCTGGCCCAGTGCCGACCGCAGGGCCGTCGCGGACGCCGCCGCGCGTCACACAGGTCCGCGCACGGTGGTGATCGTCGACGGCGACCCGGGTTCGGCCGAGCTGCGCGAGACGACGGCCCGGCTGGCCGGTGCGGGCTGGGCCGCCGGGATCCATCTGCTCTGTCTGGCCGAGACCCCGGCCGCCTCCCCGCTCTCCCCGGTCGCAGCGACGTACGAGACGGCCTGTGCGACCTCGCTGCCCTTCCGCGAGTGCGGGGCGGTCGCGCTGCTGAGCGGCGATGTGGCGACGGCACTGCGGCTGATGCGGGTGGCCGGCGGGCAGCCCGCGGGCCA
The DNA here is from genome assembly GCF_042888425.1 of Streptomyces sp. NPDC002889. NCBI lineage: Bacteria > Bacillati > Actinomycetota > Actinomycetes > Kitasatosporales > Streptomycetaceae > Streptomyces > Streptomyces sp. NPDC002889. The sequence goes on along the minus strand of NZ_JBIAPT010000004.1, from coordinate 49,718 downwards.
TGGCACGGTCGGCGCGGTGGATGCGGTGTCGGCGGCCTGGGCGGAGCGTTTCGGGCGGGCCCTCGCGCCTCTGCGCACGGACTCCCCCGCCACCGGCTCCGGTGGCCGGGTCACGGCGCTGCCCCGGTCCGCGCGCCTGCTGGACGAACTGGAGCTGGCCCGCGCCACCCCCGCATCGCTGATGGCGCGCTGGGCCTCGGCCGGCGACGGCACGGTGGTGCTGGGCGCGGGCCCCCGCGGCCCGCTGGCCGTGGACCTCGCCGAAGAGGGCCCGCATCTGCTGATCGAGGGCCCCGCGGGCAGCGGCCGCACCGAACTGCTCCGCTCGGTCGCGGCCTCGCTGGCCGCCGCCGGCCGCCCCGACCGGCTCGGCCTGCTCCTGGTCGACGGCGCGGGCGGTGAACGCGGCGAGGGACTCGCGGCCTGTACGGAACTGCCGCATGTCACCGAGCATCTGGTGGCGAGCGACCCGGTCCGTATGAGGGCGTTCGCGCAGGCCCTCGGCGCCGAGCTGAAGCGGCGCGCCGAACTGCTGGGCGAGGACGGCTTCGCCGCCCGGCACGGGCGGAACGAGACGGCCGGCCGGCGCGCCCCGAGCGCGGCCGAGCAGCGCGGCGACCTGGACTCCCCCGCGTCCGGGACGCTCCGGCTGCGTCCGGGCGCGCGTACGACGAGCCACGAGCCGGACCCGCTGCCGCGTCTTGTGGTGCTGGTGGACGACTTCGACGCCCTGGTGGCCCCCGCGCTCGGCAGCCCGGGCCGCCCGGCGGCCGGTTCGGTGGTGCGGGCGCTGGAGGCCGTGGCCCGGGACGGCGAGCGGCTCGGCATCCATCTGGTGGCGACGTCCTCGCGGCCCGACCGGACCGCGGACACCGCGCTGGCCGAGGGGGCACGGCTGCGGGTCGTCCTGGAGGCGCCGCCCGTGTCCCCGGGCCCGGACGATCCGGCTCCCGGCCGCGGCAGGCTGGGGCATCCGGACGGCCGGGTGACCCCGTTCCAGGGCGGCCGGGTGACCGGCCGTATTCCTCGGACGGCGACCTTGCGTCCCACTGTGGTCCCTCTCGAGTGGGAGCGCATGGGCGATCCGCCCACCCGCCGGCCCGTGCGCGAACTGGGCAACGGCCCCACCGACCTGGCGCTGCTGGCCAGTGCCCTGGAACGAGCTGCGCGTTCGGTGGACGCGGCTCCGCTCGCGCCGCTGACCCCTGCTCGTCCCTGACACCGCACCGCCCCCGAGCGGGCCGAAGGGGCGCGCGGCCCACGGCCGGAGGCCGCTGTCGAGCAGAGCGAAAAGGGTGGGGTTCCCCCGGACAGGGTCCGGGGGAACCGGAGGTCCCGGGGGCTGTGGTCGATGTGCGGCTCCGCCGCGTGCGGGATCGAGCACGATCGAGTGTCGACACACGCTGAGGCGCCCGGGGGCCCACGGAGAAGCCAGGGGGAGAGCCGAGCCCCGAAGACGCCGTCGTCCTGACATCGCGTCACAAGGCCATCACGAAAGGCCGGTTGTCGCCGGGGGCGGTATTGCGACACCCGTACCACGGGCGTAGACCTGGATCACGGGACAGCAGCGCACGGGAGAGACGGGGCAGTGATGCGCACAACTCTTCGTACGGGCAGGGCCGCAGTGATATGCGTCGCCATCGGGGCGCTCGCCCTTGCCGGATGCGGCGGCGACAAGGACAGCGGAAAACCGAAGGACAACGAGAGCGAGGACGCGGCCGCAGCGGTCCAACTGCCCAAGCTGAACGGCGAGAAGATCGAGGTGGCCGCCGTCTGGAGCGGCCCGGAGCAGGAGAACTTCACCAGGGTTCTCAAGGAGTTCGAGAAGCGCACCGGAGCCACGGTCACGTTCGTCCCGGCGCAGGACCCGATCGTCAACTTCCTCGGCACGAAGATCGCGGGCGGCTCTCCCCCGGATGTGGCGATGCTGCCCCAGGTCGGCGCGATCCAGCAGGCCGTGGAGCGCAAGTGGGCCAAGCCCGTCGGCCCCGAGGCCAAGGCGCAGCTGGCGAAGAACTACTCGACGGGCTGGCAGCGGCTCGGGGCGGTCGACGGCACGCAGTACGGCGTGTACTACAAGGCCGCCAACAAGTCGCTGATCTGGTACAACAACACGGCCTTCGAGAACGCGGGCGCGCAGGAGCCGAAGACCTGGAAGGACTTCCTGGCGACGGCCGAGACGATCTCCGCCTCGGGTGTCACCCCGGTCTCGGTCGCGGGCGCGGACGGCTGGACACTCACCGACTGGTTCGAGAACGTCTATCTCTCCCAGGCCGGCCCCGAGAAGTACGACCAGCTCGCCCAGCACAGGATCAAGTGGACCGACCCCTCGGTGAAGAACGCGCTGACCACGCTCGGCGAGCTGTTCGGCAAACCGGCGCTCATCGCGGGCGGCGCGGACGGCGCGCTGCAGACGGAGTTCCCGGCCTCGGTCACCCAGACGTTCAGCGGCGGCGACCAGCCCAAGGGCGCGATGGTCTTCGAGGGCGACTTCGTGACCGTGAACATCGCACAGACCGACGCCAGGATCGGTACGGACGCCAAGGTGTTCCCGTTCCCGGCGGTCGGCGCGCAGCCCCCGGTGGTGACGGGCGGCGACGCGGCCGTGGCGCTGAAGGACAGCAAGGGCGCGCAGGCGCTGCTGACATTCCTCGCCTCGCCGGACGCCGCGAAGATCCAGGCCCAGGCGGGCGGGTTCATCTCGCCCAACAAGTCCCTGGACCCGGCGGCGTATCCGAACGACGTCCAGCGCGACATCGCCAAGGCGCTGATCGCGTCGGGCGACGACTTCCGCTTCGACATGTCGGACCAGATGCCGCAGTCGTTCGGCGGCACGCCCGGCAAGGGTGAGTGGAAGGCGCTGCAGGACTTCCTGAAGAACCCGAAGGACGTCGCGGGCGCCCAGCAGAAACTGGAGCGGGACGCGGCCAAGGCGTACAAGGGCTGACGAGATGCCGGCCGTCACCGCGGGGGGCCCGGCAGGCCCGGTGCCCCCCGCCGGCACACGCAAGAGCGTGACAGGCACCCGGAAAATCGTCGCGGCCGGCTTTCTGCTGCCCGCGCTGGTGCTGCTGGGCGCGCTCGTGGTCTACCCGATCGGGTACTCCCTCTACCGGTCCTTCTTCGACCAGTCCGGCAGCGGCTTCGCCGGACTCGGCAACTACCAGGAGATCTTCACCGACGACACCATTCTGACCGCGGTCGAGAACAACGCGATCTGGGTGGTCGTCGCGCCGACCGTCTCCACGGCCCTCGGTCTCATCTTCGCGGTGCTCACCGAACGGGTGCGCTGGGGCACGGCGTTCAAGCTGATCGTCTTCATGCCGATGGCGATCTCGATGCTCGCGGCGGGCATCATCTTCCGGCTGGTGTACGAGCAGGACCCGCAGCGCGGCGTGGCCAACGCCGTGTGGGTGGGCGTCCATGACACCTTCGCCGAGTCGGCCGGGTTCCCCAAGGCGCATCCACTGCCCGTCCACCCGCTGAAGGCGGCGGACGGCGGGGCGTTCGTCACCAGGCAGCCGGTCGCCGCGGGCACCCCGGTCCAGCTTCCGCTGGTCGGTGTGGCGCCCGCGAAGATGCCGTCCGACGCGAAGCCCGCGAAGGCGCCCGGTCCCGGCGACGGCAGCATCACCGGAACGGCCTGGCTGGACTTCACCAAAGGCGGCGGCGGCAGGCCGAACGCGATCGACCCCGAGGAACTCGGGCTCAAGGGCATCAAGGTGGAGGCGGTCAAGGACGGCACCGTGGTCGCCGACGCCCGGGCCGACGCGGACGGCACCTTCACCCTGCCGGCCGCCGCCGACGGCGCCCTGCTGCGGCTGCCCGCCGAGAACTTCCGGGAGCCGTACAACGGCGTGAACTGGCTCGGCCCGAACCTGGTCACCCCCGCGATCATCGGCAGCTACGTGTGGATGTGGGCGGGCTTCGCGATGGTGCTGATCGCGGCGGGACTGGCGAGCGTGCCGCGCGAGCTCCTCGAAGCGGCCCGGGTCGACGGCGCGAACGAGTGGCAGGTCTTCCGCAAGGTCACCGTGCCGCTGCTGGCTCCCGTGCTGGCGGTCGTCCTGGTCACCCTGATGATCAATGTGCTGAAGATCTTCGACCTGGTCTTCATCATCGCGCCGGGCTCCTCCCAGGACGACGCGAACGTACTCGCCCTCCAGCTCTACCGCTCCTCGTTCGGCACGGACGCGGATCTGGGCCTGGGCAGCGCGATCGCCGTCCTGCTGCTTCTGCTGGTACTGCCGGTGATGTTCTTCAACATCCGCAGGATGCGAAGGGAGGCCCGGCGATGAGCACGTCCGACCTCGTGGTGAAGGCGCGGGAGGCCCCTGCCGCGGTGAAGGCGAAAGGGTCCGTCGCCGCCCGCCTCGCCGCCCGCACCGGGGGCGGCGCCCTGCGCGTCTTCCTCGTCCTGGCCGGCCTGTTCTGGCTGATGCCGACCATCGGGCTGCTGCTCTCCTCGTTGCGGGGCTCCAGCGACATCGGCGAGAGCGGCTGGTGGCGGGTGTTCTCCGCACCCGCCCAGCTGACCGGCGAGAACTACTCGCGGCTGCTGGAGAACGAGGCCATCACCGACTCCCTCCTCTCCACCGTGATGATCACCGTCCCGGCCACCGTGCTGGTCGTGGTGATCGGCGCGCTCGCCGGGTACGCCTTCGCCTGGATGGAGTTCCCCGGCCGCGACTGGTGGTTCATGGTGGTGGTCGGCCTGCTGGTGGTCCCCGTGCAGGTCGCGCTCGTGCCCGTGTCCAAGCTGTTCGGCGCGATCGGGATCTTCGAGACAACCATCGGCGTGATCCTCTTCCATGTCGCCTTCGGTCTGCCGTTCGCGATCTTCCTGCTCCGCAACTTCTTCGCGGAGATCCCGCGTGAGCTGCTCGAGGCGGCCCGCCTCGACGGGGCGGGTGAGATACGGCTGTTCACCCAGGTCGTGATGCCGCTGGGCGGGCCCGCGATCGCCTCGCTCGGCATCTTCCAGTTCCTGTGGGTCTGGAACGACATGCTGGTCGCGCTGATCTTCGCGGACTCCGAGTCCGCGCCGATCACGGTCGCACTCCAGCGCCAGGTACGGCAGTTCGGCAACAACATCGATGTGCTGGCTCCCGGCGCCTTCGTCTCGATGATCATCCCGCTCGCCGTGTTCTTCGCCTTCCAGCGCCAGTTCGTCACGGGCGTGATGGCGGGGGCGGTCAAGTGAGCTGCTGACGCACGGACGAACGCAGGAGGGCGGCCCGGTTACCCCGTAACCGGGCCGCCCTCCGCCGTTCGTCCCCCGTATGCCACGTCCGGCGTAACCAACTCACCCCATTGGCCGTTCTCGGGCCATCTGTCCGCGCCGATCCATGGATGTGACGTGCCCCGGTTCAGCGTCATCGTGCCCGCGTTCAAGGTCCAGGCGTATCTGCATGAGTGCCTGGAATCGGTCCTGACACAGGGCTTCGACGATCTCGAACTGATCGCGGTCGACGACTGCTCCCCGGACGCCTGCGGCGCGATCATGGACGAGTTCGCGGCGGGCGACCCCCGCGTCACCGTGGTGCATCTGGCCGAGAACGGGGGTCTCGGCCAGGCCCGCAACGCCGGTCTCGCCCGCGCGAGCGGCGAGTACGTGATCTTCCTGGACAGCGACGACACCCTCGTCCCCGGCTCGCTGCAGGCCATCGCCGACCGGCTGGAGCACACCGACGACCCGGACGTGCTGATCTACGACTACGCCCGTACGTACTGGACGGGCGAGGTGACCCGCAACACGTTCGCCCCGCTGCTCACCGAGCAGGGGCCTGCGACCTTCCGGCTCGACGACCGCCCCGGCCTGCTCAAGCTGCTGATGGTGGTCTGGAACAAGGCGTACAAGCGGGAGTTCGTCGAGCGCGAGGGCCTCACCTTCCCGCCCGGCTACTACGAGGACACGCCCTGGACCTATCCCGCCCTGCTGGCGGCCTCCAGCCTCGCCACCCTGGACCGGGTGTGCGTTCACTACCGCCAGCGCCGCCAGGGCGGCAACATCCTCGCCACCACCAGCCGCAAGCACTTCGACATCTTCGACCAGTACGACCGGGTGTTCGCGTTCCTCGACGCCCGGCCCGCGCTCGCGCACTTCAGGCCCGTCCTGTTCCGCCGCATGATCGACCACTTCTCGACGCTGGCCACCGCCCGGGGCCGGCTGCCGCGCGGCAGCCGCGCCGAGTTCTTCCGCCGGGCCCGCGCCCACTGCAAGCGCCACCGCTGTGCCGGCGCCACCCTGCCCCTGCGCGGCCGGCTGCGCCATGCGCTGATCCGGCACGGCAGCCACCGTCTCTACCGCGCCCTGTGGTCGGCCGATCTGCTGCGGGTACGGGCCCGCCGCCTCGCCGGATCCGGCCACCGGGCCGTACGGGCGGCCGCGTTGCAGCTGCACTACCGCATCCAGCTGCGGCTTCCGGTCCGCTCCGACCTCGCGGTGTTCGCGGCGTACTGGAACCGGGGATACGCCTGCAATCCGGCGGCGATCGAGGCGGCCGTACGCGAACTCGCCCCGCACATCCGCACCGCCTGGATCTCCTCGGCCGAGCACCGGCACACCGTCCCGGTGGCGACCCGCAGGCTCACCCCGGGCACGTTCGGCTACTGGTCGGCGCTGGCCCGCGCCAAGTACCTCGTCAACAACGTCAACTTCGACCGCCGCATGGTCAAGCGGCCCGGCCAGATCATGCTGCAGACCCATCACGGCACCCCGCTGAAGACCATGGGCGTCGATCTGCGGGAACGCCCCGCGGCGGGCGGAGCGATGGACTTCGAGCAACTGCTCGCCAATGCTGACAAGTGGGACTACTCGCTGTCCGCCAACCGCCACTCCACCCTCGTGTGGGAGAGGGCGTATCCGTCCCGGTGCACCACGCTCGAGTACGGCTATCCGCGCAACGACATCTTCCAGCGCGCCACCCGCGACGACATGGCGCGCCAGCGAGCCCTGCTCGGCATCCCCGAGGGCGCCACGGCCGTGCTGTACGCCCCCACCCATCGCGACTACCGCCGCACGCAGCGGCCGCCGATCGACGTGGCACGTCTCGCCGGCGCTCTCGGTCCGCGCTTCGTCCTGCTCACCCGCGCCCACTACCTCAGCGACACGACGCTCGGTGGCGATGCGGCGCACCGCGTCGTGGACGTCTCCGGACACCCCCGCGTCGAGTCCCTGGCGCTCGCCTCGGACGCGCTGATCACCGACTACTCGTCCCTGATGTTCGACTACGCCAACCTGGACCGGCCGATCGTGCTGCACACCGGCGACTGGGAGGCGTACCAGGCGGCACGCGGCACGTACTTCGACGTGCGGTCCTGCCCGCCGGGCGCGGTGGCCCGCACCGAGGACGAGCTGATCGACATCTTCACCGGCGGCCAGTGGCACAGCTCCCGCTCGGCCCAGCTCCGGGCGGCGTTCCGTGAGCGCTTCTGCCCCTACGACGACGGGTACGCGGCCGAGCGCGTGGTGCGACGGGTCTTCCTGAACGAGACCGGCGGCCTGCCCGCCGTCCTGCCCCTGCCGCACCGGGTTCCCACGCGGGCAGGCGGGTCCGTCCCGCGCCAGCAGGCGCCTCAGCGCGTCCCCGGCGGGCGGGTGCCCCTCCCCCGCACCTGACGGGCTCGTGCCCCTCCGCCCCATCCGACACAGACCGTCCGAAGCCGTACGTGCGCGAGAAAGAGTGTCCATGCCCCGCCTGAGCATCATCGTCCCTGTCCGTCGTGTGCGCGGGAGTCTGCGCGAGTGCCTGCGGTCGGTGCTCGACCAGTCCTTCACCGACTTCGAGATCATCGGGGTCGCCGACGGTTCACCGGACGGCTCGGGGCAGTTGCTCGACGAGATCGCCTCCGGCGACCCCCGGGTGCGCGCCGTCCATCTCGCGCAGCCCGCGGGCTCCGACGGCCGGCGCACCGCCGGCACCGAGCGGGCAAGGGGCGACTATCTGCTGTTCCTGGAGGGCACCCATGTCCTGCTGCCCGGGGCGCTGCGGCGCATCACCGACCGGCTCGCGGCCGCCGAGGACCCGGATGTGCTGCTCTACGGCCATGTCCGCACCCCTTTCCGCGGTGTTCCGCAGCCCAGCCACTCCCTGCAGCTGCTGAGCGAGCTCGGCGACAGCACGGTGTGCACGCTCGCCGAGCGTCCTGAGCTGCTGCAGGTCGCGGCCGTGTGCTGGAACCGGGCCGTGCGCCGCGACTTCCACGAGGCGGGTCAGGTGTCCTTCGCCCCGGGGCAGTACGGCGACCGGATGTACGCCCTCGGCACGCTCGCCGCAGCGCGGCGTGTCGCCGCCCTCCCCGTGCCCTGTGTCGAACACCGGCAGCAGCGCCGGATGCCCGCGCCTGCCGAACCGGAGGAGCGGGTCGTGCCGCACGATCTGGTCGAGCAGTTCAGCGACCTGTTCGGGGCCCTGCAGGGCACGGAGCGCTTCGACGCCGTGCACGGCCCGCTGTTCACAGTGGCCTGCAGGGAGCTGCTGGAGACGTACGCGACGCTCCCGGGCCGACGGCGTTCCTTCGCACGGGCCGTGGCCGCCTTCCACCGGGACCACCGGCCGCGGGACCACACGGCGCCCGGCGGGTTCGCGGCGCTGCGGATGAGGCTGCTGACCAGGGGCCGCTGGGGCAGGCTGAGGGCGCTCGATGCGGCGCTCACCGTCCGGCGGGGGCTGCTGGCCGCCGTGCCGGCGTCCCGCAGGGAGGCGGCACGGCGGCTGTTCCCGCTCTACTACCGGCTCCAGCGGCTGCGGCCGCTGGACCGCAGGCTCGCCGTCTACAGCGCGTACTGGAACCGCGGTGTGAGCTGCAACCCGGCCGCGATCCACCGCAAGGCCGCCGAGCTGGCGCCGGCCGTGCGCGGGGTGTGGGTGGTGTCGCCCAAGGCCGCGGCCGAACTGCCGCCCGGTGTCGCGCATGTGGTGCCGGGAACACGCCGCTACTGGTCGGTGATGGCCCGGGCCACGTACTTCATCAGCAACGTCAACTTCCCCAACCAGGTGGTCAAGCGGCGTGGCCAGGTGCATGTGATGACCCACCACGGCACCCCGCTCAAGGTGATGGGCGTGGGCCAGCACCAGTACCCGGCGGCCGCCCAGGGGCTCAACTTCAAGGAGCTGCTGGGCCGCATCGACCGCTGGGACGTGAGCCTGTCGTCCAACCCGCACTCCACGGAGGTCTGGTCGCACGCCTACCCCAACGCCGCCCGCCATCTGGAGTCCGGCTATCCGCGCAACGACGTGCTGGTCACCGCCACTGACGAGCAGATCGGCGCCGCCCGTGCCGCGCTCGGTATCCGTCCCGGGCAGCGGGCGATCCTGTACGCCCCCACGTTCCGCGACTACGAGCGGACCTTCACCTGCCGCCTCGATCTGGAGCGGTTCGCGGCACAGCTCGGCGAGGACAGCGTGCTGCTCGTCCGCGCCCACTACTTCCACGAGGGCAGCGGGCTGAACGCGCACCCCGGCATCGTGGACGTCTCGGGCCACCCGAGCACCGAGGAGCTGTGTCTGGCGGCCGACGCACTGATCACCGACTACTCGTCCGTGATGTTCGACTACGCCAACCTCGACCGGCCGATCGTGGTGCACGCCCCCGACTGGGAGATCTACCGGGCCGTGCGCGGGGTCTGCTTCGATCTGCTCTCCGGCGCGCCCGGCGACACTCCGGGGGCGGTGACGCGTACGACGGACGAGCTGATCCGGGTCTTCTCGGACGGCACCTGGGACAGTGCGGACAACCGGGAGCTGCGTGCCGCGTTCCGGGCCCGGTTCTGCGCGTTCGACGACGGCCGGGCGGCCGAGCGGGTCGTACGGCACGTGCTGCTCGGTGAGCGGGAGCCGCTCGAGGTGGTGCCGCTGGCACAGCGCCGCCCGGTCGCGGTGCCGCGCCAGACGGATGTCAGCACGGCTCCTGAGCCGAAGGCGAAGCGCAGGCCGAGGCCCAAGCCAAAGGCCAAGGCCAAGCAGCAGCCGAAGGCGAAGCCGGAACCGGTGCCCGAGCCGGTCGAGCACGACGCCTGATGCGTACGGGCGGGCTCCGGGATCCCGCCCGTACGCCGCGGATCAGCGTTGCTGGCCTGCCATCACCGTGACCAGGCCGGCCACCACCATCAACGATCCGCCCCAGGTCCAGATCGAGGTCCGCTCGTGCAGCACGGTGGAGCTGGCCAGCACGATCAGCAGGTACCCCAGTGCGTTGAAGGGGTACGCGATGTTCAGCGGCACCTGCGCCAGGGTCGACATCCAGGCCAGGGCCGACACGGCGAACACGAGCAGCCCGAGCACCACCCAGGGGGTGGACGCGGCCCGCAGCATCGGCGAGACCCCGCTGTGCTCGGCCGCGGCGGCCGCGGACCGCATCCCGTGCTTGAGCATGATCTGGCCGGCCGCCGACGAGAAGACCGCGAAGAGCAGCAGCAACAGACTGGGCAGCGTCAAGATCTTCCTCCTGGCAGGGGGCCCGGGCCTCGGCTCAGGTACCGGCGCCCACTCGGCCCGCTCGCTCGGTGGGGACGTACTGGCGGTTGAGAATGTCTTGGACATCGACGTGCTCCCCGGCGATGATCGTCTGTGCCGCATGCGGGGTGAGCACTGCGACGTACTGATAGCCGAAGAGTGTCGGCCGCATACGGGTCAGGAGCCTGGAAAGTGCGCCCAGGGTCCCGGCGATGATCCCGCCACCGAGCACGGACCAGAACGGCGCGCCGGTCGAGGTCACCTTCAGCAGGTCGTAGCCGGCCGAGCGCACCGTACGGCGCAGGCTGGCGCGGGTGAAGAAGCGCAGATGCGTCTCGTCGAGGATGCCGCGCCGGTCGTAGTCGAAGATGCCGAGCGCGACGCGCAGGCGTGCGTACCAGTGGCTGAAGTTCGGTACGGACAGCAGCACCTTGCCGCCCGGGCGCAGTACCTCGGCGAACTGGGCCAGCACCCGTTCCGGGCGGGAGAGATGCTCGATGACGTCGCCCGCGACGACATAGTCGAAGTCGACGCCGAGGTCCTGCGGCAGCCCTTCCTCCAGGTCGGCGAGGTGGAACTTCGCGCAGCGCTCGCGCACACCGGGCACCTCGACGAAGTCGATGCCGGTGACGGTGTGGCCGAGGGCCTTCAGGCGCTCGGCGAACAGCCCGCCCGAGCAGCCGACGTCCAGGACCCGGCCCGGTGGCAGGGTGCGCATGATGCGCAGGATGGCGGAGTGCGAGGAGCCGTCGCCCTCCTTGAAGGCGTAGTCGACCGGCTTGGGGATCCAGGGGCAGGTGCCGAAGCCCTTGAGCGCGAGCCGGTATTCGAGGACGTCCTTGACGACGTCCTTGGCGTAGCGCAGACCGTTGACGTAGCAGATCTCGTCGCCGTAGTAGGTCGGGACGGGGATCTCCTTGATCCGCATCCCGGCGTCGAGCAGCTGGACGATGATCTGGGTGTCGAAGTCGAAGGCGTCGGTGTTGCGGTCGATCGGCAGGCGGCGCAGCGCGGCGACGCTGTAGGCGCGGTAGCCGGAGTGGAACTCGGTGAGCCGCGAGCCGAGCAGTGCGTTCTCCAGCCGGGTCAGGATGCGGTTGCCGAGCCACTTGTAGAGCGGCATTCCGCCCTGGAGTGCGCTGCCGGCCCGCATCATCCGGGAGCCGAACACCGCCTCGCACTCACCTCGTTCGATGGGGGCGACCATCTCGGGCAGCAGCTCGGGGGCGTACTGCCCGTCGCCGTGCAGCAGCACCACGATGTCCAGTCCGCGCTCGGCGGCGAGCGCGTACCCCGCCTTCTGGTTGCCGCCGTAGCCGAGGTTCTTGGTGTGCCGCATGACGACGGTCGGCGGCATCCCGGCCAGCTGGGACCATCGGCAGCCCGCGGTGAACGTCTCGTCGTTGCTGGCGTCGTCGAGGATGAGGATCTCGGCGATACGGGTCCGGAAGTCCTTCGGAATGCGGTCGAGCGTCTTCTCCAGCGTGGACTCGGCGTTGTACGCCACTACCAGGATGCCGATCCTTGGGCTCGGACGGCTCGGGCTTTCCATCACGAGGGCTTCTCAACTCTCCGTTGGTTCGGTTCGGTCGGGGGTCAGTTGACGGGGGAGGCGGGTGTGGCGGGCGGCTCGGCGCGCGGGGCCACGACGGGCGCCCGCGCGGGCGCCGAGGGGGTGGGGGGCGCGGCGAGGACTCTGCGGACGCCGGTGGCGATTCCTGCCGCGAGCAGCCACCAGCCGACGGCGGTCAGACTGAGCGCCGTCTCGCTCCAGCGGACGGCACTCGCCCCCCGGTAGACGAGGACCGTGGCGATGCCGACGACGACGCTGAACGCGGTCCCTTCCCAGAGGCCGAACAGGAAGAGGCCGACGACGGGCCAGGCCAGGTACTGGACGGCCGAGCCGGTGCTCAGCAGCAGCAGAAGCGTCAGCGAGAGGCCGACGGCGTGGGCGGGCGCGGTGGGCCGCATCCAGGCGAGCCAGGCGCCCGCGGCCATGCACAGCAGCACGAACAGGAGGTGGAAGTTCTCGTGCAGGGCGAGGATGAACGCGTCGGACAGACCCAGCCAGTCGGAGAACCGGACGAAGCCCCACATGCGGGTCCGTCCGCCCTTGTACTCGAGGACCTTCTCCCGCAGCGGCACGGGGACGGTCGCCAGCACCGGGCCCCAGAGCAGCAGCAGGACCGCGCCGAGTCCCGCGGCGAACCGTGTCAGGGCGGGCCGCCCGGCGCGGGCGGCGGCCACGATCAGCGCGGGGATCGCCACGACCGGAATGAGTTTGATGCTGACGGCGACGGCGGCGGAGATTCCGGCCGCGAGCGGACTGCGGCGGTCGACGAGCAGATAGGCGGCGGCAACGGCGAACATGATGGCGACCGAATCGGTGTTCCCGTGATATCCGGAGGTCGTGATCAGAAGCGGGCTCAGGGCACAGCCGAGTGCGCACGCCATCGCCGCCTTCACCGTACGGCGCCTGCGCAGGATTTCGAAGACGAGAACGGCCGAGACGAAATCGGCCAGACAGGCCGGTGTGCGAATGAGGAACGCGAAAGGAATTCCCAGCCGGTCCAGTTCGTCCATCCCGAGCAGCATCCAGCTCGCCAGCGGCGGATGGTTGTAGACGGGGACCCGCGGCATCGGGTGTTCATAGATGCGCAGCGGGCCGACCTGGGAGATCGCCCTGGCGAACGCGCCGAAGAACCGGACATCGGCGGGACCTGGAAGCTGGGCGGCGATGACCACCTTCGCCACGAAGGCGACAGCGGATACGGAAAGGACGACGGTACGTGCTCGTCGCACATCCGGCGTTCCGGTTGTCGTTCGCGTGCGCAGGTCCATGGCCGCCGAACGTAGCAATCCACAACGTCAACAGCGCGCACCGATAAACACACTTAAATGCTGTACAGTTCACTGCGCTGCGATCTTTGGCGCAGGACCGGCGCGTGAATCACCCGGACGGTCCAGACCCGCCCATAACCCGAACGATTCAGCGCCCGTTCGCCACCCGTCCTGCCCCTCGGTCGCCGCCGTCAACCCGGCGGCCTTTTCAGAACTCCTGCAGCATGCGGTCGACGACCGCCGCCGCGGCATGCGCGTCGTCGAGATCGCAGAACACCTGGCGGAACGACTCGTACGCGTCTTCGTACGTGGCGGTCGCGGCCGCCGGGGCCCGCAGCGCCTCGATCAGCTCCGCGCTGCCCGGCACCAGCGGCCCCGGAGCTCTGCCCTCGAAGTCGAAATAGAAGCCGCGCAGGGTGTCCCGGTAGTGCTCCAGGTCGTAGGTGTGGAACAGCATCGGCCGGCCGGTCTGCGCGAAGTCGAACATCAGCGAGGAGTAGTCGGTGACCAGCGCGTCGCTCACCAGCATCAGTTCGGCGACATCCGGGTAGCGCGAGACGTCGCGGGCGAAACCGCCGGTCTCGGGCAGCCGGTCGTTGACCAGATAGTGCCTGCGCACCAGCAGGACGTGGCTGTCGCCGAGCCGTTCGCGGGCGGCTGCCAGGTCCAGCCGCAGATCCAGGGCGTACCGGCCCCCGCCCTTGGGCCGGTCCTCGCGCCACGTCGGCGCGTACAGCACGACCGTCCTGCCCTCGGGGATGCCCAGGCATTCACGCACGCTCGCTGCGGTCTTCGCCCGGTCCTCGGCATGCAGCAGGGCGTTGCGCGGATAGCCGGACTCGAGCACCTCGCCCTCGTACCCGAAGGCCCGGCGCAGGATCGGTGTGGAGAAGCGGTTGGGCGAGATCAGCAGGCTCCACTGCGCGGCCCGGCGCGGCAGGGACTCGATGTAGGGGCGATTGGCCTGGGCGGTACCCGCCAGGTCCCGGCCGATGCGCTTGAGAGGCGTCCCGTGCCAGGTCTGCACCACGAACCGGCCCGTCCCGCGCTCGAACCACTCCGGCAGCTGGGTGTTGGTGACCACGGCCCGCGACGTCGCCAGCGCCTCGTGCCACTCGGCGCTGCCGTACACGACCGCGCGGACCCCCGCGGGCAGCCGCGCCTGCTGGTCCCGGACCACCCACAGATGCTCGAACGGGCTGTCACGGCGGAGCAGTTCCTCGTGGACGGCGCGCGGCGAGTCGGAGTACTGGCGGCCGTCGAAGCTGCTGAAGAGCACGGTGTCGCGGCGCGGACCGCGGCGCAGTGCCGCGAAGCGCTCCCGCATCCGGCGCTCGTTGAAACCGCCGCGCTCGCCCGGCGGCAGCACCGGGCCGGACTCCAGCACCAGCTGGTCGTGGAAGCGGCGGTTCAGGGCGAAGTCCCGCCCGCGCACGCGCTGTACGGCGGGTACGGCCGTGTGCTCGGCGAGCGCCAGACGCATCGGGGCGTAGCGCGCGGGGTCGCTCTCCCCACGCTCCCGGAAGAAGACGTACCAGCGGCCTTCGGCCAGTGGCAGCTCACCGCCGGGGCCCTCGACCGCGCCGGGGGCAAGGACGGCACGGAACCGGCCACGGCCACCGTCCCGTGGCTCGGTGACGAACACCGCCTCCTCCTCGGTGCCGCTGTGCTGGAGCACCACCTCGCTTCGCCGCAGGAGCGGTTCGGGGAAGCTTCCCTCCAGCACCAGTTCGCCGGAGATGGCCCAGGCGAAGGTGTCCGCGACGGGCTGCGGGATCTGCTCGGACAGGACGAGGTCGGCGGATGCGTCGGCGGTGAAAACGAGTTCGCGGCCCTGGCCGGCGAGAGGGTAACGGCCCGGTTCGACCGCGGCACGTACGGCGATCGGGACGCTGGTTCCGTCGGTGCGCAGGAGGCGGAGCTTCCACGGGGAGGTGCGGGAAGCGCCCCCGGACGCGAGGGTCTCCAGGGCGACCTCGGCGGCGAAGGCGCCGGGCGTGGGCGTGAGCGTGACGGGAACCTCGGCCTGCTCCTTGGTGTGGCGGTTCTCCAGCCGGAGCACCTGGGGTGCGGGACCGGTGCCGATCAGCCTGCCTTCGATGCGTACGCATCCGTCCGGCCCGGCCCGGTGCCCGGTGAGCAGGGCGGTGACCCGCTCGGTCCTCAGCCGCAGCTTGTTGCCGGACAGCAGGGGCACGATGCGCAGATCGTCGCTCGTGTGGTGGACGGCGGGCGCGGCGGGATTGCCGGGCATCCGCAGCGGGCCGCGGTGCAGCTTCCCTCCGTCGAGGATGCCGACTTCGAGGCTCCACATGGCGCATGCCGCCTTGAGCCGCCGGGGATCGACGACCGTCTCGAAGCCGGCCCGGTCGTAACAGTGCAGATTCTGCCGGGAGTCGGCGCTCGCCTCGGGCACGTCGGCGGCGCGCAGCCGCAGCGGCACCACGCGCCGCTTGCCGGCCCGCAGCCACCCGAAGGTGACCGGCCGCCGCTCGCCCGCGGGGCGGTTGCGCACATACGCGTACCCCTTCAGGTGAAGCATGCCCTCGCGCCAGGCCACTTCGGTGAGATGCGCGATCACCGGCAGGTCCGCTGCCCCGAGCCGGTCCGCTCTGCGCGGCAGGGGCGCGGTGAGGACCGTGTACTGCGCACGGGGGCGGCGCAGACCACGGACCCGGAAGGCGTCGCGGCCGCCCTGCTTCTCGTAGGCGATCAGCTCGAGCAGTTCGGCCAGGCGGCGTTCGCGTACGAGCTGCCACTTGACGCGCAGATGCAGGGGGAGCCCGTCGAGCACCTGCTGCCCGGCGGTGTCGGCGAAGGCCCCGGCGTGCCGGAGGAACGCCTCGTGGTACTCCGCGTCCCCGTCCACGAGCGCTTCCATGAACAGCCAGAGATCGCTGGCGAGCACGGTGGCCTCGTAACGCCTCCTGCCCTCGGCCCACTTGGCGTCGCCGGCGAGGAACTGCTGTGCGTGGGCCACGGAGGCCGCCCGGTCGCGTACGGCGTGCGGCCTGGCCCTGCGGGTGGTGATCGAACCGTCCCGGTCCCGCCAGAGGTAGACGGTGTCGTGCAGCACGTCGACGGAGGCGGCGAGGAAGTGGGCGGGCAGGATCACGGGAATGTCCTCGTACAGGACGCCCTCGGGAAAGGCGAAGGAGTGCCGGTCCCAGAACGCCCTGCGGAAGACCTTGTTGCAGGCGATCCGGTCGTAGAGCAAGGCCCAGTGCCGGGTGACATGGGTTCCCGTACGGGACTTCGCCATCGGCTCGCGGAACATCGGCGACTGCGCCGTCCTGCCGCCCGCGCGCAGGCGCAGGACATTGCCGGTGGCGAAGTCGGAGCCCGACGCGTCGAGCGAGGCGATCATCTTCTCGTACGCGTCCTCGGGCACGACGTCGTCGCTGTCGACGAACGCGAGGAACTCCCCGCGGGCGTGGGCGATCCCGGCATTGCGCGCCGCGCCGAGCCCCGCATTCTCCTGCGACACCAGCCGGAACCGCTCGTCCTCGTCCGCGAAGCCGCGGGCGATCCGGGCGCTGCCGTCCGTGGAGCCGTCGTCGACCATGACGACCTCGAGTTCGCGAAGACTCTGCCCTGCCAGCGAGCGCAGGCACTCCTGGAGAAAGTCCTCCACGTTGTACACGGGAACGACGACGCTGAGCCGAACCGGCATGGTGAGCACGTCCATTCAAAAAGCGCGGGGTTGCCGGGGAGAACAACCCGTTTGCCGGACAGGGGTCACCACGGCTGAGCCATCCGGGTGACGCTCACTGTGCTTCGTCCTGCGGCTACGCCTTGAGCGCGGCCACCGCCGACCGTGCCAACTCGTCCAGGTATCCCTTCGGCAGGTCCCCGCGCACCACCACGAGCCGCCAGTACAGCGGGCCCACGATCACGTCGAGCGCCCGGTCCGGGGACGTCGATTCGGGGAGTTCGCCGCGCGCGATCGCATCCCGTACGACCAGCGTGGCGACACCCCGCTGCGTGTCCAGCAGCGCCGACTTGATCGCGTCCGAGATCTCGGGCTGGCGGGCCGCCTCGACCAGCAGGTCGGGGATGACCCGGGAGGCGACCGGGTGGCGCAGGGCGTGGGAGACGACCTCCAGCAGCGCGCGCACATCGCCGTACAGCGAACCCGTCGCCGGCGTCGGCAGGCCTTGTGCCGCGAAGGCGGAGAGCAGGTCCAGCACCAGCGACAGTTTCGACTTCCAGCGCCGGTAGACCGCTGTCTTGCCGACCCCTGCCCGTCGTGCGATCCCTTCGATCGACATGCGGGCGAAGCCGACCGCCGCCAGTTCCTCGAAGACGGCGGCGCGGATGGCCTCCGTCACGTCCTCCCGGAGCACGGCGGCTCCCGCCGGGGCGCGGCGCGGGGTTCCAGGGTCGGTGGGCATGCACAGGAGCATACCCAGGACGACGAGACGGTTGCGTCGCGACGTGGAACCGTCCTAACCTCCACGTAGCGACGAAACGGTCCCGTCCCGTCGTGAGTCATGCCTCTCCCCCACCGAAAGCGAGACCCGTGAGCAGTCCGCCGACGCCGACCGCCGACCTCGCCGACCTCGCCGCACTCGCCGCTCGCCATGGCCTGACCGTGAGCGGCGCCCGCCCCTCGCTGCCCGCGTACATCAGCCGGCTCTGGTCGCGCCGCCACTTCATCGCCGCGTTCGCGACCGCCAAGCTCACCGCCCAGTACAGCCAGGCGAAGCTCGGCCAGATCTGGCAGCTGGCGACCCCCCTGCTGAACGCCGCGGTCTACTACTTCATCTTCGGCGTGCTGCTCCGCACCAGCCAGAACGTCCCCGACTTCGTTCCGTTCCTGGTCACGGGCGTCTTCATCTGGACCTTCACGGCCAACTCGATCATGGCCGGCACCCGCGCGATCTCCGGCAACATCGGGCTCGTACGGGCCCTGCACTTCCCGCGCGCCTCCCTGCCGATCGCACTGGCTCTGCAGCAGCTCCAGCAGCTGCTGTTCTCGCTCGGCGCGCTCGTCGTGATCCTGATCGGCTTCGGCCAGTTCCCGCGGCCGTCCTGGCTGCTGGCGATCCCGGCGCTGGCGCTCCAGGCGTTGTTCAACACCGGTCTGTCGATGGTCATGGCCCGTCTCGCCGCCCGCACCCCCGACATCGCGCAGCTGATGCCGTTCCTGCTGCGCACCTGGATGTACGCGTCCGGCGTGATGTGGAGCATCCAACAGGTACTCAAGGGCCGGAACCTCCCGGACCTGGTCGTGCTGGCACTCACGTGCAACCCCGCCGCCGTCTACATCGACCTGGTCCGTTTCGCGTTCATCGACTCCTTCACCGCCGACCGGCTCCCGCCGCACGTCTGGGCCCTGGCCCTGGGGTGGGCCGTGCTGCTGGGCGTCGGAGGATTCGTCTACTTCTGGAAGGCAGAGGAGCGGTACGGCCGTGGCTGAGCCCGAGCAGACCCCCACCGTCGTCGTCGACGGCGTCCACATCACCTACAAGGTCAACGGCGCGCGCACCGGCAAGGGCAGCGCCACCTCCGCCCTCAGCCGGATCATGTCGCGCAGGACCGTTCCCGGCGTACGCGAGGTGCACGCGGTCAAGGGCGTCAGCTTCGCCGCGTACAAGGGCGAGGCGATCGGACTGATCGGCACCAACGGTTCCGGGAAGTCGACCCTCCTGAAGGCCATCGCGGGCCTGTTGCCGACCGCCAAGGGCAAGGTCTACACCTGCGGCCAGCCCTCCCTGCTGGGGGTGAACGCGGCCCTGATGTCCGATCTGACCGGCGAACGCAACGTCATCCTCGGCGGACTCGCGATGGGCATGACCCGCGAACAGATCCGGGAGCGCTACGACGGC
Organism: Streptomyces sp. NPDC002889; assembly: GCF_042888425.1. NCBI lineage: Bacteria > Bacillati > Actinomycetota > Actinomycetes > Kitasatosporales > Streptomycetaceae > Streptomyces > Streptomyces sp. NPDC002889. The sequence continues at coordinate 30,589 of NZ_JBIAPT010000004.1, read as the reverse complement.
ATCGTCGACTTCTCCGGAATCAACGACAAGGGCGACTTCATCTCGCTGCCGATGCGTACGTACTCCTCCGGCATGGGGGCCCGGCTGCGTTTCTCCATCGCCGCCGCGAAGAGCCATGACGTCCTGCTCATCGACGAGGCGCTGTCCACCGGCGACGCCCGGTTCCGCCGCCGCAGCCAGCAGCGCATCGAAGAACTGCGCAAGGAGGCCGGCACGGTCTTCCTGGTCAGCCACAGCAACTCGACCATCACCGAGAGCTGCGACCGGGCCATCTGGCTGGAGGCGGGGGTGCTCCGGATGGACGGGCCGGCGAAGGAAGTCGTCGCCGCGTACGAGGAGTTCACCGGCTCCGGGAAGTGACCTCGCGCGGTGCGGCCCCGCGCGATAATTTCCCCTGCCGGCAACCAGGGGGTTGGGACGATGGGGAACCGTGGGCCACAGCCGCTGCGGGACGACGACCCGCGCGAGATCGCCGGCTATGTACTGGCGGCACGGATCGGCGAGGGCGGCATGGGCACCGTCTTCCTCACCCGAACCCGCGACGGCCGCCACCCCGTCGCCCTCAAGCTGATCCGCCGCGAGCACGCGCAGAGCGAGAACTTCCGCAAGCGCTTCGCCCGCGAGGTCGCGGCCGCCCGCCGCGTCCACGGACACCATCTGGCCCCGGTCGTCGACCATGACGCCGAGGGCCCGCAGCCCTGGCTCGCCACCCGCTATGTTCCGGGACTGCCGCTCGACGCCGCGCTGGCGGAGTTCGGCCCGCTTCCGGTGGACTGCGTCCTGCAGCTCACGGCCGGCGCGGCGCAGGCCCTGCATGCCGTGCACACGGCGGGTGTCATCCACCGGGATGTGAAACCGGGCAACCTGCTGCTGACGGCCCAGGGGCCGTGGCTTCTCGACTTCGGCATCGCACGCGCCGCCGACGGCACCTCCGTGCTGACCACGGTGGGCCGGATGGTCGGCACCCCCAAGTACATGTCGCCCGAGCATGCCCTGGGCCGCCCGCTGACACCCGCCTCCGATGTGTTCACCCTCGGCCTGGTCGCCGCCGAGGCCGCCACCGGGCACCATCCGTACGGCGAGGGCGGCGGCTTTGTCGTCGCCACCCGGATCGCCGGCACCGCGCACGAGCCTCCCGACCTGAGCGCCCATCCGGCGGCGCTGCGCCAGGTGCTGGCCGCTGCCCTCGCGGCCCGGCCCGAGGACCGGCCGTCCGCGGCGGAGATGGAGCAGTTGTGCGGGCGGGCGGCGCAACGCGACGTGGGCCGCTTCGGCGGCTGGCTGCCGAAGCGGGTCGCGGCGGCCGTGACCGGGATCGAACGGGCCGCGGGCACGGCGGGGGGCCGGGTGAAGGACCCCAGAGCCTCGGGCTGGCTGCGCAGGCCACGCCGCGACACCTGACACGCCGACGGCCCCCGAGCCGGGGTGTCCCAGGGCTGGTCCAGCGTCCATGGCGCACACACGCCGTGCACGGTCAGAGCCTGCGGCCGCACCGCCCAGACGCGCACGGGCGACGAAAGCCCGTACCGGCCCGGCGTGCACGGCCCGGGCACCGGCTACCCGGCCGGTGCCGCAACGCGAAGTGCGCACACCCGCTGGAACGCACAGGGGCGTCCCCGCACCGGTCGGTTCGGTGCGGGGACGCCCCTGTCACGTACTAGCCGCGCTGCCGCAGCAGCTGGCGCATCGTCCGCATCGCGACCGACAGGTTCGCCAGGTCGAACGTGTCCGAGCCCTGGATCTCATCCAGCGTCGTCCGGGCCCTGCCCAGAAGCGCAGCGTTCTTGTCCTCCCAGCTCTTGAACCGCTGCTCCGGCGTCGAGGCGCCGTTGCCCACCCTGAGCACATCCTCGGTCAGGGCCGCGTGCGCCGCGTACAGGTCCTCGCGGATGGAGGCGCGGGCCATGGACTGCCAGCGATCGGCCCGCGGCAGTTCGATGATCCGGTCCATCAGCTGGGTGATGTCCAGCCGGTCGGCGAGGTCGTAGTACACCTCCGCGACCTCCATCGGCTCGTGTCCGGTGCGGTCCGCGATCGCGACGATGTCGAGTGTCGGGAAGGCGGACGAGAACCCGGCCACCCGCAGCGCGAGTTCCTCCGGAACGCCCGCCGCGGTGAGCTCGTCCAGGATGCCCTGGTACCACTCCAGGTCCGCGCCGCGCAGCATCTTCGGCAGCCCCGCCCACACCTGCTCCACGCGATCGGCGAAGAAGCCGATGGTCTCGGCGAGCTCCAGCGGCTGCGGCCGGTTGCCCAGGAGCCAGCGCGTACCGCGCTCGACGAGGCGGCGCGAGTGCAGCCGGATCCGGGTCTGGACGTCGGCGGCGACCTGGTTGTCGAGCGCCTCGACGGCGTCCCACACCGCTCCGAGCCCGAAGATCTCACGGGCCGCGGTCTGCGCCCGCACGATCTCCTCGATCGATGCCCCGGTCTCCTCGCGCAGCCGGTGCAGGAAGGTCGAACCACCGGTGTTCACGGTGTCGTTGACCAGTACCGTCGTGACGATCTCGCGGCGCAGTGCGTGCGTGTCGATCGCCTCGCCGAACTTCTCGCGCAGCGGCTTCGGGAAGTACGCGTGCAGCAGCCGGCGCAGATACGGGTCGTCCGGCAGGGACGTCCCGATCAGTTCGTCCGCCACCGTGATCTTGGTGTAGGCGAGGAGCACGGCCAGCTCGGGCTGGCTGAGGCCCTTGCCCGTGTTGAGCAGTTCGCGGATCTGGCGGTCGTTCGGCAGGAACTCCAGCGCCCGGTCCAGGCGTCCGTCCCGCCCGAGGCGCCGGATGTAGCGCTGGTGGGCGTGGAGCAGCGAGGGTGCCTGGGTGACGGCGTTGGCCAGGGCCACGTTCTGCGCGTAGTTGTTGCGCAGCACCAGTGCGCCGACCTCGTCGGTCATCTGCGCGAGCAGCTGGTTGCGCTGCTTGACGGTCAGATCCCCGTCCGCGACCAGGCCGTTCAGCAGGATCTTGATGTTGACCTCGTGGTCGGAGGTGTCCACACCGGCGCTGTTGTCGATCGCGTCGGTGTTGATCCTGCCGCCGTTGCGGTCGAACTCGATCCGGCCGAGCTGGGTCAGACCCAGGTTTCCGCCCTCGCCGACGACCTTGACCCGCAGGTCCTCGCCGTTGACGCGGATGGCGTCGTTGGCCTTGTCGCCGACGTCGGCGTGCGTCTCGGTGTGCGCCTTTACGTAGGTGCCGATGCCGCCGTTCCACAACAGGTCCACGGGGGCCTTGAGGATGGCCTGCATCAGCTCGGCCGGCGTCATCTTGGCGATGCCGGGCTCGATGCCGAGGGCCTCGCGCACCGCCGCGTTCACGGGGATGGACTTGGCCGTACGGGGGTAGATGCCGCCGCCGTGCGACAGCAGCTCCTTGTCGTAGTCCGCCCAGGAGGAACGGGGCAGCTCGAACAGCCGGCGGCGCTCGGCGTACGAGACGGCCGCGTCCGGTTCCGGGTCGATGACGATGTGCCGGTGGTCGAAGGCCGCGACGAGACGGATGTGCTCGCTCAGCAGCATGCCGTTGCCGAACACGTCACCGGACATGTCACCGACGCCGACGACCGTGAAGTCCTGGGTCTGGGTGTCGTGACCGAGCGAGCGGAAGTGGCGCTTGACCGACTCCCAGGCGCCGCGGGCGGTGATGCCCATGGCCTTGTGGTCGTATCCCGCGGAACCGCCCGATGCGAAGGCGTCCCCGAGCCAGAAGTTGTACGCGACCGCGACCTCGTTGGCGATGTCGGAGAAGGTCGCCGTGCCCTTGTCCGCGGCGACAACGAGGTAGGTGTCGTCCTCGTCGTGGCGCACGACGTCGGCCGGCGGCACGACCTCGCCCCCGACCAGGTTGTCGGTGATGTCGAGCAGGGCGGAAATGAAGGTCCGGTAGGAGGCGATGCCCTCGGCGAGCCAGGCGTCACGGTCCACCGACGGGTCCGGGAGCTGCTTGGCGACGAAGCCGCCCTTCGCACCGACCGGCACGATCACGGTGTTCTTCACCATCTGCGCCTTGACCAGGCCGAGGATCTCCGTACGGAAGTCCTCACGCCGGTCGGACCAGCGCAGACCACCGCGGGCGACCTTGCCGAAACGCAGATGGACGCCCTCGACGCGCGGGGAGTAGACCCAGATCTCGAACGCGGGCCGGGGCGCCGGCAGATCCGGAATGGCCTGCGGGTCGAACTTCATCGACACGTAGTCGTGCGGCTCGCCGCGCAGCGTCTCCTGGAAGAAATTCGTCCTCAGGGTGGCCTTGATGACGGTGAGGAAGGAGCGCAGGATGCGGTCCTCGTCGAGCGAGGCGACCTGGTCGAGCGCGCCGTCCAGCTCCTCGAGGAGACCGTCGATCAGCTCGGTACCGGCGTGCTGGCGGTCCGGGGACATCCGGGCCTCGAAGAGGGAGACCAGCAGCCGGGTGGTGTGGACGTTGGTACGGAGGGTGTCCTCCATGTAGTCCTGGCTGAAGGTCGAACCGGCCTGGCGCAGGTACTTGGCGTACGCACGCAGCACCACGGCCTGCCGCCAGGTGAGCCCGGCGCCCAGGACGAGGGAGTTGAAGCCGTCGTTCTCCGCGGCACCCGTCCACGTGGCGGCGAACGCGTTCTGGAAACGCTCGCGGGCGTCGTCGCCGAAGTGGTCGCCGCCGTTTCCGGCGGGCACGGGGATCCGCAGACCGAAGTCGTAGACCCAGGCGTGCGTACCGTCCGCGCAGCGCAGCTCGTACGGGCGCTCGTCGATCACCTCGACGCCGAGCCGGTTGAGGACCGGCAGAACGGCGGAGAGCGAGACCTGCTCGCCCATCCGGTAGATCTTGAAACGGCGCTCGCCCGGGGCCGCGCCGACCGGCTCGTACAGCGACAGGGCGAAGTCCTTGTGGCTGGCCGTCAGCTGCTCCAGGTGGACCAGGTCGGCCACCGCTGCGCGCGGCGAGTGGTCGGCCTTGTAGCCCTCGGGGAAGGCGTGGCCGTAGTTGCGCAGCAGCTCGGCCGCGCGCTCCTCGCCGCACTCGGCGTTCAACGCCTCGGCGAAGCCGTCGGCCCAGGAGCGGGCGGCCTCGACCAGCCGCGCCTCGATGCGCTCGGTGTCGGCGTCGGTGAGGTCGGGCAGTTCGGTGCCGGCCGGGACGCGGACCACGAAGTGCAGCCGGGACAGGATCGACTCGGTGTTCCACGCGGTGAAGTCGACGCTGGTTCCGCCGAGCTCCTCCTTGAGGATATCGATGATCCGCAGCCGGACGCCGGTGGTGTAGCGGTCGCGGGGGAGGTAGACGAGGGCCGAGTAGTAGCGGCCGTACTCGTCCTGGCGCAGGTACAGCCGCAGCCGTCGGCGCTCCTGCAGGTACAGCACGCTGGTGACGATCTCGCGCAGCTTGTCGACCGGGGTCTGGAAGAGCTCGTCGCGGGGGTAGGTCTCGAGGATCTGCAGCAGGTCGCGGCCGTCGTGGCTGTGGGGCGAGAAGCCGGCACCCTGAAGCACCTCGTCGACCTTGCGGCGGATGACAGGGACGCGGCGCACGGACTCGGTGTACGCGGCGGACGAGAAGAGGCCGAGGAAACGGCGCTCGCCGACCACATTGCCCTGCTCGTCGAACTTCTTGACGCCGACGTAGTCCAGGTAGCTGGGCCGGTGCACGGTCGAGCGGCTGTTGGCCTTCGTCAGGACGAGGAGCTTGTGCTCGCGCGCCTTGGCGCGCGCGTCGGCAGGCAGCCTGCTGAAGGACGGACTCACGGGGTGGTCCTCGTCCTCGCTGTGCTGCGGGTCCGAGCGCAGTATGCCGAGGCCGGTGCCGGGCACCGCGGCCAGGGCGTCGCTGTCGGTGAGTTCGTACTCGCGGTAGCCGAGAAAGGTGAAGTGGTCGGCGGAGAGCCAGCGCAGCAGCTCGCGCGCCTCCTCGACCTCCTGCTCGGGCAGATCGTCGGCAGTGGGCTCGCTCGGCAGCTGTTCAGCGATGCGCAGCGCGCAGTCGCGCATCTTCTCCCAGTCCTCGACGGCCTCGCGGACGTCGGACAGGACGCGCAGCAGATCGGCGGTGATCTGCTTCAGATCGGCGCGGTCGGTCTCCCGGTCGATCTCGACATGGATCCAGGACTCGACGAGCGCGTCGTGCGGCAGGTCCTTGGCGTGCGTGTCCTTGGGCAGCACCTCGATGAGCTTGCCGGTCACATCGCGGCGGACGACCACCTGCGGATGGATCACGAGATGGATGCCGCGGCCCTGGCGGGAAAGCTCATTGGTGACCGAGTCGACCAGGAAGGGCATGTCGTCGGTGACGACCTCGACGACGGAGTGGCTGCACGTCCAGCCGTTCTCCTCGACGGTCGGGGTGTGCACCCGGACGTTCGCGGTGCCCTGCGGCCGGTTCTCGGCGAGCCGGTAGTGGGAAAGTGACGCACCGAAGATGTCGACCGGGTCGCGGTCGGTGAGGTCCTCCGGAGCGGTGTGCAGGTAGTAGCGCTGGAGGTACGCGAGAAGGGTGCCCCGGTCGGGACGCTTCCCCCGCTCGGTCCCAGTCGGAAGGTGCCCCCCGGCCGGGCTGTTCTCAGCTACCCGGGCGGCCCGTGCGAGCAGCTCGGCCTTGGCTTCGTCCAGCTTGGTCTGCATGTCCTCTGGCTCCTGTCGCGCGCCGTTGCGTGACGTAGGTGAAGGGTGCTGCGGCGCAACGCCACGACGCGGGGTGTCCGGTCGGATTCGACGTTATGCCGCCGTGAGAGATGTCCGAGCCGGTTTTTGCCAAATCTGGCCGACGGATCGGACGGAGAAGATCAGAGATCGCCCGGGCGCTGTGGCGCTCCGGGCGCAGTCCCCCAGCTACGGCTGGACGGTGCCTCAAGAGGGCTTCGCTGCCCCCACGGCATATCGCGCTGATCACTGGTCCAGGCTATCGCCCCGCACCCCCGAACCGTCATGAGCTGTATGTGTACAAAAGAGGGGCCCGAAGTTTGACACTCTGGACAGCGACACAGGCCCTCTTGGCAAGCAGCCGACGAACGGTGCACGTTGACGGAGGCACCATGGAACCGTCGACAGCCCGACACCGGGAGTAGTCATGACCACGAAAATCCTGATCGTCACAGGGGACGCCGCCGAGTCCCTGGAAGTGCTCTACCCCTACCAGCGTCTGCTGGAGGAGGGGTACGAGGTGCATATTGCCGCCCCCGCGCGCAAGAAGCTCCAGTTCGTCGTGCACGACTTCGAGCCGGGCTTCGACACCTACACCGAGAAGCCGGGCTACACCTGGCCCGCCGACCTGGGGTTCTCGGAGGTGGACCCCGGACAGTACGCGGCGGTGGTGATCCCGGGCGGCCGCGCTCCCGAGTATCTGCGCAACGACCCGGAGCTGCGCAAGATTCTCAAGGCCTTCTTCGACGCCGACAAGCCGGTGGCGCAGATCTGTCACGGCCCGCTGCTGACCGCGGCGATCGGCAGCCTGGAAGGCCGAAGAGTCACCGCGTACCCGGCACTGGAACTCGACATGCAGGCGTCGGGGGCGTCGTTCCAGGACACGGAGGCGGTCGTGGACGGCACGCTGATCTCGTCGCGGGCCTGGCCGGACCATCCGGCGTGGATGCGTGAGTTCCTCAAGGTGCTGCGGGCGAAGGCACCGGCGACGTAGGGCCAGGGCGCCGGGGCAGCGACGGCCTGCTCCGGCCGGCGCTTGTCGCGGGGGCGGTGCGCAGTGGCGTCGCGGTCACGTGAGGGTGCGCGTGGTGCCGCCGCAGTACAGGGACGTGGTGCCGCCGCGGTCACGGGCACGGGCGTGGCGCCGCGGTCACGCAGCCGGGCGCCCTGCCCCGGTCATGAAGCCGGGAGCAGGGCCTGCGCGGTCATGAGCGAGGCACAGTGGCCTGTCCCGTCAGGAAGCGAGGCACAGCGCCTCCTCCACGGCCTGGGCGAGCGTGTCCACCACGGGCACGCCCACCGACTCCAGGCTGGACCTGCTGTGCGAGCCGCCCGCGTAGAGCACCGCAAGCGCCCCCACGTGCGCGGCCGCGAGGGCGTCGTCGACCGCATCGCCGATGACCACGGTCCGCCCAGGGGCGGCGGCCCCGCCCAGGGCCCTGAGATGGCGCTCCATGTGGAGCGCCTTGGCGCCGCCGGACGGCCCGGTGCGCCCGTCCACGCGGATGAAGTGACTCTCGATGCCGTATCCCCGCACCGCCGGGACCAGCTGCTCGTGTCCGTACATGCTCAGCAGCGACTGGCTGCGGCCGGCCTGCCGCCACTCCCTCAGCAGGTCCTCGACACCGTCGGTGAGGCTGCAGCCGATGCGGTGCTCGCTGTAGTGCCGGTGGAAGGCCTCGTCCATGACGAGCCACTCGGCCTCGGTCGGCAGCCGGCCCATCAGGCGCTCGTAGAAGCGGGGAATCGGCACGCAGTACAGCTGGCGGTAGCGCTCGAGCGTGATCGGCTCGAGGCCGATCTCCGCGAAGGCGGCGTTCGTCGCAGCGATGACCGCGCCCATGTCGTCGAGCAGTGTGCCGTTCCAGTCCCAGACCAGATGCGTGGTGTGCTTCCCCATGCGGAAACGGTACCGGCCCGGTAGGACAGCCCCGGATGCGCGGGTCTCAGCCGACGATGTTCGGGATCTCCTGCACGCCGTACCAGAGGAGGTCATGGTCCTCGGCCCCGTCGACCGTGAACCGGGCGTCCTCGTCGCCGTGGTCGGCCGCGCCCAGCGCCTCCACCGCGGCCACGACGTCGACCACCGCGTCGTCCGCGTCGACATGGACCGCCGCTGCCTTTGCCATCGGGACCGCGGAGGCGATCCGCACCTCGCCGAGCGCACCCGCGTCGAGCACCCGGTCGGGGTCGGCGACCGCGTCCTGGTCCCGTACGTCGACCGCGACCACCACGCGGCGGCGGGGGGCGTCGGGGTCTCCGGCCAGCATCCGCAGTGAAGCGGCGGCGGCACGGTTGAGCGCGGCGTACTCCAGTTCCTCGATGTCGTCGGAGACGTACCACTCGCGCAGGCCCGGCGTGACGGCGTATGCGGTCAGGGGGCCGGGGGCCAGTTCACCCGTCTTGTGCGCCTCTGCGAGACCGGGAAGGGTCAGGGGGACGTAGACGCGCATGGGAGGCCGCTTTCGTAGTCGGAAGACGCCATCAGGATACGTGCGGCGTACCCCTTCGGGGTGCCGCCGACGCCCTTGCGCACCGTCCACACCGCACCCCCGGATGCCGGTGCGGCAAGGGCCGGTACGGCCTCCCGTCACCCTGATAGGTGAATCCCTCGGCCGGGGCCGCCCGGGGCCGTGAACGTTGCGGCGGCCGGCGCCACGCCGTAGAAGATCACCGACGAAGTTACCTCCCGGTACTCATTCCGGGCCCGGCACATCGGGGGCGATCTGCATGGACAGGACCCGGCCCGCGGGACGGCACGACCAGCGCCGGCCCGCCGTGGCAGCGGCGGCGGCACTGGCACGCGCCCGGAGCAGGCAGCACAAACCGCACTACTGGTTCGCCGACCGCCTCCTCGCGGTACTGAGCGGCCGGCGCCCGGTCCACTGGATGCTCGGCCACACCATCGGCGAGGCGTACGACCAGCTGGTCCGCCTCGCACCGGGGGCGCCGCTGCGCCCGTCGGACCGGGTGACCCCCGTGGTCCGCCACTGCGGCGAGTTCCACCCCGGTCCGGGCGTGATCGAGGCCTTCGCCCGCATCGGCTCGGGCGATCGGGTCAGCGCGATGGCCTTCCGCCTGGAACAGGGCGCGGACCTGCGCTGGCGCTGCGCGGCGGTGGAACTGGGCGGCGAACGCGCGGGCACCGCGGGCTGACACCTCGAAGGGCCTACCGGGCCCGCGACTACGCCCGGGACCTGGCGCCCGGCCGTGACCCCAGGCTCGGCGCGCAGTGGTCCGGCGCCGCACAGCCGTCGCCGGCGGAACCAGGCCGGGCACCCGGCCCCCGGACAGCGGTCCAGGGGCCGGCGCATCGCACGGAACGCCCTGCGCAAGCGCGGCGCACCGTATGCATCGCCGCAGGCACAGCGGCCGACCCGGCCGCCCCGGCCGCCGGACTCCGTACTCAGTCGGCTCCTGGCCCGCCGCCGGGACGCCCACCGGCCGGACACCGTGCCGACCGACCGGACGCCGTTGCACACCCTCACCGTTCTGCGCGACGCCCGGCAGACAGCCTCCCAAACGCCTCCCCACGCCGTCCGGGAGACGGCCTAGCCCTCCTGGACTCCCAGGCGCGCCGCCTGGGCCTCCTGGACCTCTCGGGCGGCCCGGAGGAAGTCCAGGATCACGGCCAGCTGTTCCTCGTCGTAGCGTCCGAGCGCTTCCGCCCCGGCCTCGCCGACGGGGAGATAGACCTCCGCCTCGGCCGCGCGCGCCGCATCCGTGGGGGTGACGAGCACCCGCCGCCGGTTGGCTTCGTCGCGGGTTCGAGCGACCAGGCCCGCCCGCTCAAGCCGGTCGATCACCGTTGTCGTGGCTGCAGGGCTCAGCCTCAGCGCCGCGCTGAGTTCACCGGCCGACAGCGCCTCCGCCCCCAGCACCAGATCCAGACAGCGCAGGTCGGTGCGGTTGATCCCGAGCCGCCCCGCCGCGGCCTCGTCGAAGACGTCGAAGCTCTGCTGCAGCGAGCGCAGCTGCTGGGCGACGTCCCTCATCCGAGCTTCTTTCGACATTCGAATCTTTCTGTTATCGTAAATTTCGACAGTCGAAAGGATACCACTCGGAAGGACCCCGTCATGAACACGAGCGACCTTCAGATCCAGGATCTCTTCCACCGATTCATGCGTGCCTGGAAGGACGGCGACGCGGTCGCCTTCGGCGCATGCTTCACCGAGGACTCCGACTACGTCTCGTACGACGGCACCCGAGCCGTCGGACGCGCCGAGCACCAGGGCAACCACGACCGTCTGTTCCGCGGCGTGCTCGCCGGCTCGAAGCTGGTCGGTGAGATCGAGGCGATCCGGCACGTCACAGGCGACGTCGCGATCCTGTACGGCACCGCCTCCGTGCTGATGCCGTGGCGCTCCCGGCTCCCCCGGCGGCGGGTGTCCCGGCAGACCGTGGTGGTCGTGCACACCGGCGACGGCTGGCGGATCACCGCGATCCACAACGGCCGGGTCCGACCGGTCACCGCCCCCGCACCGGACTCGATGCCGTCCAGGATGTCCCAGGCCTTGGCCCGCACAGCCCGCCGCCTCGGCCTGGGCGGGGCCACCGCAGAACACCCCTGAGCGCGCGGGCGAGCGCCGGATACGGAAGAGGGCCGGGCCGGACACCCCCATCGGTGTCCGGCCCGGCCTTCACACGCGGTCCCCGCGCCTGCCCACTAACAGCGGCGACGGCTCACTTCTTGCGGCGGCGGCTCGCGCCCTTCTGCGCCTTGCGCCGCTCCGCACGCGTCATCCCGTCCGACTCGGACCGGGCCGGGCCGCCGTCGTTGTCGAAGTCGCCCTCGACGACACCGCCCTCGCCGTCCACCGTCGGAGCGGAGAAGTGCAGCCGGTCGGGACGCTGCGGGGCGCCGAGCCCCTTCGCGCGGATCTCCGGCCTGGCGGCGCCCGCCGGAACCGCGTCCTTCTTCGCGAGCGAGGTCTTCTCCGCCGCGTCCTGCACCGGGACCTCCTCGACCTGCTGCTCGACCTGGACCTCCAGGTTGAACAGGTAGCCGACGGACTCCTCCTTGATGCCCTCCATCATGGCGGTGAACATGTCGAAGCCCTCGCGCTGGTACTCGACCAGGGGGTCCTTCTGCGCCATCGCGCGCAGACCGATGCCCTCCTGGAGGTAGTCCATCTCGTAGAGGTGCTCGCGCCACTTGCGGTCCAGAACCGACAGCACCACACGTCGCTCGAGCTCACGCATGATGTCCGAGCCCAGCTGCTTCTCGCGCTCGTCGTACTGCTCGTGGATGTCGTCCTTGATCGACTCGGCGATGAACTCTGCGGTGATCCCGGCGCGGTCGCCGGCGGCCTCCTCCAGCTCCTCGATCGTCGCCTTCACCGGGTAGAGCTGCTTGAACGCGCCCCACAGCCGGTCCAGGTCCCACTCCTCGGCGAAGCCCTCGACGGTCTCCGCCTCGATGTAGGCGTCGATGGTGTCGTCCATGAAGTGGCGGATCTGCTCGTGCAGGTCCTCGCCCTCGAGAACGCGGCGGCGCTCGCCGTAGATGACCTCACGCTGCCGGTTGAGCACCTCGTCGTACTTCAGGACGTTCTTGCGCGTCTCGAAGTTCTGCTGCTCGACCTGAGACTGGGCCGACGCGATCGCGCGCGTCACCATCTTGTTCTCGATCGGGACGTCGTCGGGGACATTCGCCATCGACATGACGCGCTCGACCATCTGCGCCTTGAACAGCCGCATCAGGTCGTCGCCGAGAGACAGGTAGAAGCGGGACTCGCCCGGGTCGCCCTGACGGCCACTACGGCCGCGCAGCTGGTTGTCGATACGGCGCGACTCGTGGCGCTCGGTGCCCAGGACGTACAGTCCGCCGAGCTCCGTGACCTCGTCGTGCTCGGCCTTGACGGCCTCCTCGGCACGCTCCAGCGCGGCGGGCAGGGCCGCGGCCCACTCCTCGACGTGCTCGACCGGGTCCAGGCCGCGCTGGCGCAGCTCCGCCTCGGCGAGGTCGTCGGGATTGCCGCCGAGCTTGATGTCCGTACCACGGCCGGCCATGTTCGTGGCGACGGTCACGGCGCCCCTGCGGCCCGCCTGGGCAACGATCGTCGCCTCCCGGTCGTGCTGCTTGGCATTGAGTACCTCGTGCTGCACGCCGCGCTTGTTCAGCTGCTGCGAGAGGTACTCGGACTTCTCGACCGAGGTGGTGCCGACCAGGATCGGCTGCCCTTTCTCGTGCTTCTCCACGATGTCGTCGACGACCGCGGCGAACTTGGCGACCTCGGTGCGGTAGATCAGGTCGGACTGGTCCATACGGACCATCGGCCGGTTCGTCGGGATCGGTACGACACCGAGCTTGTAGATCTGGTGGAACTCGGCGGCCTCCGTCATGGCCGTACCGGTCATTCCGGACAGCTTGCCGTAGAGACGGAAGAAGTTCTGCAGGGTGATCGTGGCGAGGGTCTGGTTCTCGTCCTTGATGTCCACCCCTTCCTTCGCCTCGATCGCCTGGTGCATTCCCTCGTTGTAGCGGCGGCCGGCGAGGATACGGCCGGTGTGCTCGTCGACGATCATGACTTCGCCGTCGATGACGACGTAGTCCTTGTCCTTCTTGAACAGTTCCTTCGCCTTGATGGCGTTGTTCAGGTAGCCCACGAGCGGGGTGTTCACCGACTCGTAGAGGTTGTCGATGCCCAGCCAGTCCTCGACCTTCGCGACACCCGATTCGTGGATGGCGACGGTGCGCTTCTTCTCGTCGACCTCGTAGTCGCCGGTCTCCTCGATGCCCTTGAGCGGGTTGCCCGCCTCGCCCTTGGTCAGACGGGTGACCAGCTTGGCGAAATCGCCGTACCACTTGGTGGCCTGGTCGGCGGGGCCGGAGATGATCAGCGGCGTACGCGCCTCGTCGACGAGGATCGAGTCGACCTCGTCGACGATCGCGAAGTTGTGGCCGCGCTGGACGAGCTCGTCCTGGGACCACGCCATGTTGTCGCGCAGGTAGTCGAAGCCGAACTCGTTGTTCGTGCCGTACGTGATGTCGCAGTTGTACATCTCACGGCGCTGCGCCGGAGTCATGTTCGCGAGGATGCAGCCGACGCTCAGGCCCAGGAACTTGTGGACCCGGCCCATCATCTCGGAGTCGCGCTCGGCCAGATAGTCGTTGACCGTGATCAGGTGGACACCCTTGCCGGACAACGCGTTGAGGTAGGCCGGCAGCGTGCCGACGAGGGTCTTGCCCTCACCGGTCTTCATCTCGGCCACGAAGCCGAGGTGCAGGGCGGCGCCACCCATCAGCTGTACGTCGTAGTGGCGCTGGCCGAGAACACGCTTGGCGGCCTCGCGAACGGTCGCGAACGCTTCGGGGAGCAGGTCGTCCAGGCTCTCACCGTCGGCATGCCGCTGCTTGTACTCGTCGGTGAGCGCCCGCAACTCGGCGTCGGAGAGGGAGACGAAGTCCTCCTCGATGGAGTTGACCTGGTCCGCGATGCGGTGCAGTTTGCGCAGGATCTTGCCTTCGCCTGCACGCATGAGCTTGTTGAAGACGGACACTGAGGCTGGTCTCCTTGCCGGTCGGGCCTGGCGCCGGGGTCGATATGGACACGGGCACTGGCACGGCAGGTGGTCCCCACCGCAACGGCCATCGTAAGCGAGGACCCCGCCGCGTCGGGAGGTCCGTCGCCACCCAGGCCTGCTGTCACCCGTCAGGAGAACGCGCGGGAAGCACGGAAGGTGCCGGGAACCCGCCAAAAGTGCTCGCATCGGTCCCGTGGACATGACCACAATCCGGTCATGGAGCCGATCACACTCACCACCGAGCGCCTGCTGCTGCGTACGTTCACGGCAAAGGACACGGACGCCGTCTACCGGGCTTGTCAGGATCCCGACATTCAGCGGTGGACGACGGTGCCGTCCCCGTACGCGCGACAGCACGCGGCCGAGTTCACGGAGCAGATGGTTCCGGCCGGCTGGCACAGCAACACGATGTACACCTTCGCGGTGCTGCCGCGCGAGGGCGGCCCGCTGATGGCGTCGGTCGCGGTGACTCTGCGTACGCTCTCGGGCACCTGGGAGATCGGTTTCTGGACGGGCAAGGAGCACCGCGGACGCGGGGTGATGGCGGAGAGCGTCGCCGCCGTGTCCCACTGGGCGTTCATGCGGCTCGGCGCCACCCGTCTCGAATGGCGGGCCGAGGTGGGCAACACGGGATCCCGCGCGGTCGCCGAGAAGGCCGGGTTCCGGATCGAGGGCGAGCTGCGCGCCGCCCTGATGAACAAGGACACGCTGCGCGACGCCTGGGTCGGGGGCCTGCTTCCCTCCGATCTGGGCCTGACCGGCTCGCACCCCTATCTCCCGGCCACATCCTGACGGAGCGCGGACGCCGCCCGGCCGGTCGGGCGGGTGCCGGCGGCGCTCGGGAGGGTTCCCAGGTACCTAGGGGTGCTTGGGGGGCTCAGGGGGTGCCCGGGGCACTTGGGCGGGCTCAGGCACGGCGGGCTCTGCCCGGGGGCTCGCTCGCGGCGGTTCGCGTGTCAGTGCCTCCGTCTATCGTGCGGGACATGACGATGCAGCCGCCTCCCGCCGCCGAACTGTCCGCGATCGAGGCGCGCCGTATAGCGCTGCGCGCCCAGGGATTCCTGGGCGCACCCGACCGGCGCGGCGGAGTGCGGGGCGTACTGCGTCATCTCGGCGCCGTCCAGTTGGACACGATCTCGGTGCTGGCGCGTTCGCACGAGCTGATTCCCTACGCCCGCCTCGGCGCGGTCGGCCGCCGCACCGTCGAGGATGCGTACTGGACGCAGGGCCACAGCTTCGAGTACTGGTCGCATGCGGCCTGCATCCTGCCGGTCGAGGAATGGCCGCACTTCGCCTTCCGCCGCCGCGCCTACCGCTCCCGGCCGCACTGGTACCACGACCTGCCGGACGGCGCGTACGACGCGGTGATCAAACAGCTGCGCGCCGAAGGTCCGCTGACCGCGACCGAATTGGGCGGCGCGAAGAACGGCGGCGAGTGGTGGGACTGGTCGGCCTCCAAGGTCGCCGTCGAGCGCGCGCTGATGTACGGCGAGGTGGTGTGCACCGAGCGCCGCAGCTGGAAGCGGGTGTACGACCTGGCCGAGCGGGCGATCCCGGACGCCGTGCTGCACGACGACCTGGACGACCGCGAGTGCCTGCGCCGGCTCGTCCGGCTCGCCGGGCAGTCGCTGGGTGTGGGCACCCGAGCGGACATCGCGGACTATCACCGCCTCAAGGGCGAGCAGTTCGACGCGGTGGTCGCCGACTCCGGTCTGGTGCCGGTGACCGTCGAGGGCTGGTCCAAGCCCGCCTGGGCCGACCCGCAGGCCCTCGCCTTCGAGCCGCGCGGCCGACACCGTACGACCCTGCTCTCGCCGTTCGATTCCCTCATCTGGGAACGGGCGCGCACCGAGCGGATCTTCGGTTTCACGCACCGCCTCGAGGCGTACGTCCCCAAGCCGAAGCGGGTGTACGGGTATTTCGCGATGCCCCTGCTCGCGGGCGGAAAGCTGCTGGGCCGCGTCGACCCGGCGCGCGAGGGCAGGACCCTGGTGGCACGCCAGGTTTCCCTGGAGACCCCGAAGGCGGTGGCGCCGATGGCCCAGGCGCTGCGTGAGGCTGCGCAGTGGGTCGGCTGCGACGGTGTGCGGATCGAGCGGATGGACCGCCCCGAGCTCACCGCGGACCTGGTCAAGGCCCTCGGCTGACTGCATCTTTCGAAGACGGCCCGAGGACCCCGAGCAGGGCCTTGGCGGGGCCGCTCAGCGGATCTCGAGAATCTTCTCCCGCATCGCGTAGACCACGGCCTCCATCCGGGAGTGCAGTTGCAGCTTCTCCAGGATGTTGCGGACGTGGTTCTTCACCGTGTTCTCGGAGATGAACAGCTCTTTGGCGATGTCACGGTTGTTCATGCCCGTGGCGACGAGCTTGAGCACCTCCAGCTCCCGTTCGGTGAGCCGGGGCGCCGGCACCAGTCGGCGCTCGTCGGTGCGCTGGATCATCGACTTGAACTCGGTGAGGAGCTTGGAGGCCATGGACGGCGAGATCTGCGACTGCCCGTCGGCCACCGCGCGAATGGCCGTGGCCACCTCGTCGGTGGAGATCTCCTTGAGGAGATAGCCGGTGGCGCCCGCCTTGATCGCCTCGTAGAGGTCCGCCTCCTCGTCGCTGATCGTCAGCATGATGATCTTCGCGCTGGGGGCCACCTCCTTGATGGACGTGCACGCCTCGATGCCGCCGCGCTTGGGCATCCGCACATCCATCAGCACGATGTCGGGCAGCAGATCGGCGGCCTTGTCCACCGCCTCCGCCCCGTCACCCGCCTCGCCGACGACCTGGATGTCCTCCTCCTGCTGGAGGACGATCTCCAGGCCGCGCCGGAACAGCGCGTGGTCGTCCACGACGAGGACCCGGATCGGCTCCTTGCGGGGCTCACCGCTGTCCTCGTCGGTGTCGGCGAGCGCGCCACTGTGGTCGCCCGCGTGGTGGTGATGCACCGGACCGAAGCTGTCCGCCATCGTTCCTCCCCCTAAGGCCGTGGACCGAAGATCATGTTGTGGTCGCCAACGCGAGTCCACAGCGCATCGGTTGGCTTGCGACGCCATGCTTTCATGCCCGGACGGCAGTGCGGGTGATCCTGGGGTGGCACACGGGTGCCCCTGAGGGCGCACAGGGCGCTCAGGGGCACCGCCTGTCTGCTGACGGGGTCAGCCGCCGAGTGCACCTCCGGCGCCGCTGCCCGCATCGGAACCGGCCAGCGGGTCGGACTCGAGGTGGATGACGCCATAGTCATAGGCGTGTCGCCGGTAGACGACACTGGGATGCTTCGTCTCCGAGTCGACGAAGAGGTAGAAGTCGTGTCCGACCAGCTCCATCTCGTAGAGGGCCTGGTCGAGCGTCATGGGTGCTGCGGTGTGCATCTTCTCGCGTACCACCAGCGGTCCTTCGCCCTGTACTTCGAGCGAGCCGAGCATGGTGGAGGGAATGGATTCCGCCGCCTCCTGGGCGATGGGCTGTCCGTTGGCGTTCAACTCCGCGACGCCGGGCACTACATCGGCCACCTCGGCCGCGGGGACTCGGCCGTTGCCACGGCGGGTGTGGCGCTTGTCGTGCTGCCTGCGCAGCCGGGCCTCCAGCTTGCCGGTGGCAAGGTCCAACGCTGCGTACGGGTCGCCCGCCGCGGCCTCCGCCCGGATCACCGGTCCGCGGGAGTAGAGCGTGATCTCCACACGGTCTGAACGGTCCGCCTGCCTCGGGTTGTGCTCCTTGGACACCTCGACGTCGAGGCTGATCACCTTGCCGTCGAGCTTCTGGATCTTCTCCAGCTTCAGCTTCTCGGCCACGTGCTTGCGGAACCGCTCGGGCACCTCGGTCTTGCGGCCCTTGACGACGATGTCCACGCAGAACTCCGTTCCCGGATCGCTCCGTCCGCCCTACAGGCTGCGGAGCGTCTCCCTCTTGCACCAGGCTCCGGTGGTCACCGGAGCCTCGGACTTGGCGACTTTCACCTCCTCCTCCCCAGTCGACAAGATCTCCACCCCACCAATTTCGAGGTTCTCGTACCTCGAATCCCTGACCGGAAACATGGCCGTACATTCGGTGAGGGTGGCGTCCGCCATTCCTCACAACCGAACATAGCTCGGTCGGACGGATGTCGGCACCCTCTACCCGCACGTACCTCCGATCAGGTGTTTTTGCCCTCTCACTACCTGCAACGTTGCGAGTTCCCGGTCAGTTCCGATTTATTTCGAACGACAGGGCCGGAACAGCGACTACGGCGGCGCTCGGCCGTACGAATCCATGAAGGCCGGAGCGCATTGCGGCACTCAGTGCCCTCGCCGCCTCCACCAGTGACGCACCGGTCGTCATCAGGTCGTCCACCAGCACCGCTCTGCCGCCCGCCAGCAGCCTTTCACCCCCGGCCCGTACCTCCAGGGCCCCCGACAGATTCGCGACCCTCTGGCGGGCCGTGAGACCGGACTGGTCGGCCACCGCGCGACGCTGCCGCAGCACCGGAAGCACCCTGGCAGACGTCCCCGTACGCCTCAGCTCCGCCGCTGCCGCAAGCGCGATACGCCGCCCCGCGTCATGGCCCCGGGCCCTGACCGCACGCCGGGCGGAGGGCACCGGCACGAGCAGCAGCGGGCCGCCGCTGTGCGCGGACCCGGGCGTAGCGGCCCGCACCGCGCCCGCCAGAGCCGTGCCCAGTGGTCCTGCGAGCCCGCGCGCACCCCGTTCCTTGTGTGCCAGCAGCACCGCACGCACCGCGTCCGTGTACGCAGCGGCGGCATGTACGACGGGCAGTCCTCCCGGTTCCGGCACAGGCCGTGCACGCCGTGCCCCGGCGCCGTACAGCGCGCCCGCGCACACCGGGCACAGCTGTGTGCGAGGCATGCCACACCCGCCGCAGGCTCCGGGCAGGACCAGACCGGTGATTTCCCGCCACCACGTCCGCATGACCACCACTGTCCTCTGGGCGTGCACGGTCTGCCACCCCTGTGGACAACCGGCGTCCACAGGGGTCCGGTCCCGTACGACCAACCGGGGTATCCGTACGGCTAACCGGGGTAAACGGGCGAGGATCCCTGCTCGACCAAGGTCTGCCAGTTGGCACCGGCCGGCAGCCGCACGATGCCGTCCTCCTCGGAATACGCCACCAGCGGGCGGCTTTCGTCGTCGGAGGCGGCGACCGCCTTCACCTGGTTGAGCCCGGGAAGGATCGCATTGGGCAGGGTCGAGCCGTCGGTCTGGATGTAGCGCACCTGCTGGACACCGCCGGACTCCTTGCCGACCACCACCAGCCGGCTGGGACCCGCCCACGAGACGGCCGTCACCGTCTCCATCTGCGGTGCGGCGGGACGCAGTTCGGTGACGGACACCACCGGCTCGCTCAGGGTGCCGTGCCGCTCCACGCGTCCGATCTTCAGCGTGGTCCTTCCGTCCTTCGTCAGCAGCAGCGCTACGCGCACACCGTCGGCCGACACCTTCAGCGCCTCGATACGAGCGCCCTCCAGATCAGGAACGATCTTGACTTCCTGGGGCTTGCCCTCGCCACCGGCGAGGCGCAGCAGCGCCGGGTCCGCCGGGTTGCGGTCCGCGACCCACAGATCACCCCGGCCGTCCCAGCTCGGCGCGGAGAGCCTGTTGTCCGGGGTCGTGCCCTTGCTGGTCACCAGCGGGGTGCCCAGCTCGCTGTTCGAGGCTATGGACGCCGTGAACAGCTTGCTGTTGTCCTTGAGGACCGCCGCCGCCGTGTGCTCGTCGCGGGCCACCGCGACCATGCTCATCTGCAGCCGCCCGTCACCGAACGGCCCCGGCACGTTCTGCGGTTCGCCTATCTCCTTGGCACCGCCTGCCAGCAGCGCGAGCCGGCTCTTGTTGTCGACGAAGTACTGGTTGTCGGGCCTTCCGGAGGCGTGGTCCGGCGCGTACTCCTCCGCCTGGCCGCTGCTCAGCACGCACAGTTGCGAGCCGTCCGAGCGCAGCAGCTCCACCTGCTCCACCCGGGCGGACGTGAGGTCCTTGAGTGTGAACAGGATCTGCGCCGCCATCCTCAGACACTGCGGCCGCCCCACATGGGACGCCTTGTCGTTGAGCGGCACCTTCAGCCCGTTGCGGTCGTCGAACGACAGCGACCTGACGCCTTCCTTCAGCTTCAGCGCCGTGCCGGTGGGAAAGCGCGACTCGACGACCGGCTTCAGCCAGTTCGTCGGGCCTTCCAGCAGGGCGCTGACGGCCTGCGTGACCGGATCCATCCGGGTCACCGGATCCTGCCGCTGCCTGATGTAGACGGGGTCGGCGACCATCACACCGCGCCCGGAGGCGAAGAAGTACTTGTTCACCGAGTGGTAGTTGCGCTGGAAGTCGGACGTACCGAGCAGCAACCCGGGCGGCAGACTGTCGATCCGCCACTCCTTGCTGCCGTCCTTGCCGCTCTGCTGCGACAGATGGATGCTCCTGCGGTAGTCGGCCGGCGTGATGGGCTGATACGCGTGCTGGGCGTCCACCGTCGCGATCTGCCGGCCGAACAGCGGATAGCTCATCCCCGGGTTGTCCCGTTCGCCGAGCACCGGTGCGCCGGGGTCCGGCGCGGCCACCAGCACCGTGGTGCTCGCCTCCGGGCGCCACTTCTTGGACGTCTGCGGCGTCAGATACGAGCGGGCCGTGCCGAAGTTGGGGTCGTCACTGGTCATCGCCTCCAGGAAGCCTGTGACGATCTCGTCGGGCGTCGCGCCCTTGCGCGGCGGTACCGCGTACACCCGTACCTGGGAATCGGCCCGCTGGGACGCCTTCACGGCATGGACATCACCGCTGTCCGGCATCGACGCGCAGCCGGCCAGCAGCACACCGCTGCAGCTGAGCAGCGCGGATACCCGCAGCACGCCCGCACGGCCCTTACGACGGGGGTCAGCGCCCACGAGTCGTGTCCTCCCGGTCCGAAGAAACCTGTGCCGTGGGGCCCTCGCCCCGCTCTCCCGCCTGCCGCGCCACCACCCGGGCACCATTGCCCGGCAGTGCCGCTGGGTTCACCCCTGACGGCGCCGTACGCGGCGGACCCAGCGGGGCGAGGTCCGACACCGGCTGGGCCGGCAGGGTCGCCAGTCGGCGCCCGCTCGCCTTGGGCCCCTCTGAGCCCGACCGCTCCCGGTTCTGCCTCGAGTCCTCGGGCTCCAGCGGTATCGGAGAACCGCGCAGCGGCTCGTCCGCCGTACGCGGCAGGGTCAGCCGGAACTGCGAACCGCCGCCCGGCTCGCCCCACGCCTGCAGCCAGCCGCCGTGCAGACGCGCGTCCTCGACGGCGATGGACAGGCCGAGACCGGTACCGCCGGTGGTGCGGGCACGCGCCGGATCGGCGCGCCAGAACCGGTTGAACACCCGGGTCGCCTCGCCCGGCTTGAGTCCCACCCCGTAGTCCCGCACCGCGATCGCGACGGCCCCACCGGCCGCCGCCAGGCGCACCACGACGTCCTTGCCGTCGCCGTGCTCCACGGCGTTGACCACCAGGTTGCGCAGGACGCGCTCGACGCGCCGGGCGTCGGCCTCCGCCACCACCGGCTGCTCGTCGCCCACCACGCGTATCCGGCTCCCCTTGCGCTCGGCCAGCGGCTCGGCTCCGCCGATCACCCGCCGCACGACCTCGCGCAGATCTATCGGCTCGGCCTCCAGCGCCGCCGCGCCCGCATCGAAGCGGCTGATCTCGAGCAGGTCGGACAGCAACGACTCGAAGCGGTCGAGCTGGTCACCGAGCAGCTCCGCGGAACGCGCCGTCACCGGGTCGAAGTCACTGCGCGCCTCATGGATGACATCCGCCGCCATGCGCACCGTCGTCAGCGGCGTGCGCAGCTCGTGCGAAACGTCCGAAACGAAGCGCCGCTGCATCCGTGAGAGCTCCTCCAGCTGCTGGATCTTCAGCTGCAGGTTCTGCGCCATTTTGTTGAAGGCCTCG
Source organism: Streptomyces sp. NPDC002889 (assembly GCF_042888425.1). Classification (NCBI taxonomy): domain Bacteria; kingdom Bacillati; phylum Actinomycetota; class Actinomycetes; order Kitasatosporales; family Streptomycetaceae; genus Streptomyces; species Streptomyces sp. NPDC002889. The sequence continues at coordinate 8,564 of NZ_JBIAPT010000004.1, read as the reverse complement.
CCGAGCCTGGCGATGTCGTCCTCGCCGGTGACCTTCATCCGCTCCTGGAGCCGGCCGGCGGCAAGCCGCTCGGCGATCCCCGCGGCCATGCGCACAGGTGTGACGATCTGCCGCACCACCAGCCAGGCGATGGCGCCCAGCAGCACCACCACGAACAGGCCGGCTGTCGCCAGGGTGCCCCGGACCAGGCTGAGCGACTGCTCCTCCTGCGCCAGCGGGAAGAGGTAGTACAGCTCGTACGGATTGCCCTCGATGTCGTTCAGCCGGGTGCCGACGACCAGCCCGGGCTCCGCTTCGAGCCCTTCCTTGTTGTAATCGATCCGCAGGTACGTCTCGAACGTGCCCGTCCCCGGCCCGACCGCCTCCCGCAGGGCCGGCGGAATGCTCGCGGGATCGACATTGCCCGAGGTCCGCGCGGCGCGGCTGGAGCCCGCCCCCTGGGAGTCGGCGCTCAGCGCCACCACGTGGAACGCGCCCTGTCCGCCGCTCGCGAGCTGCACCACCAGGTCGGACCGCCAGGAGTTGCGCGTATTCCTGCCGTCCGTGGCACCGCTGCCGCCGGGCCCCACGGGAACATTGGCCTTGTCCCGGGCCACCGCGAAGCCGCCGGCCGCCTGACTCTGAGCTGCCTTGCTCTTGGCGTCGAGCAGCCCGTTGCGCACCTGCCCGATGACGACGAAGCCCAGCAGGACCACGACACCGAGCGACATCAGCAGTGTGCTCGCGACCACCCTGAGCTGGATGTTCCGCCGCCACAGCCGCAGGGCCGGCAGCAGCGGACGGCGCACCCAGCGCATGACGAGCCGGGGCACCGGCCCGCCGGACGCACCGTCCTGGAGAAGCCGTCCGCCATGGAGCAGACGGCCGAATCGCGAGGGCCTGCGCCCCGGTCCGGCAGTCCGCTCCGTACGGACTCCCGGCTCCCCGGGCTTCGGAGCACCACTGCCTGCGGACATATCAGCTCGGTCCGGCCTTGTAACCGACGCCTCGGACGGTCACCACGATCTCCGGCCGCTCCGGGTCCTTCTCGACCTTGGAGCGCAGCCGCTGCACATGCACATTGACCAGCCGCGTGTCCGCCGCGTGCCGGTAGCCCCACACCTGTTCCAGGAGCACCTCACGGGTGAACACCTGCCACGGCTTGCGGGCGAGCGCGACCAGCAGGTCGAACTCGAGCGGTGTCAGGGCTATCGACTGACCGTCGCGCTTCACGGAGTGCCCGGCCACGTCGATGACCAGATCCCCGATCGCCAGTTGTTCCGGCGCGGGCTCCTCCGACCTCCGCAGCCGCGCCCTGATACGGGCCACCAGCTCCTTCGGCTTGAACGGCTTGACGATGTAGTCGTCGGCGCCGGACTCCAGCCCGACCACCACATCGACGGTGTCGCTCTTGGCGGTGAGCATCACGATCGGCACACCGGACTCGGCCCTGATGAGCCGGCACACCTCGATGCCGTCCCGTCCGGGCAGCATCAGGTCCAGCAGCACCAGGTCCGGCTTGGCCTCCCGGAACGCCGCAAGCGCCTTGTCGCCGTCCGCTACGAACGACGGCTCGAAACCCTCACCACGCAGCACAATCCCGAGCATCTCGGCCAGTGCGGTGTCGTCGTCGACGACAAGGACTCGTCCCTTCATAGTCGACATCATCCCATTATCTAATCGTTACCTGTCGTGACCTGACACACAGCTCTGCTATTCCGCCCCTGGTGACCGGGGACAAAGCACCTTCCTCGGTGACGATCGCCGTCACCAGATCGGGCGGAGTGACGTCGAAGGCGGGATTGTACGCCTGTGTCCCCAGAGGTGCCGTCAACGGCCCTCCTCCGCCGCTCACACCGCTCGCATCGGACCGGGGCGCTCCGATCTCCGTCACCTCCCGCCCGGCCCGCTGCTCCACCTCTATCGACGCCCCGTCCGGGGTGTCGGGATCCACCGTCGTCGTCGGCGCCACCACGATGAACGGCACATGGTGGTATTTCGCCAGTACCGCGAGAGGGTAGCTGCCCACCTTGTTGGCCACCGAGCCGTCCGCGGCGATGCGGTCGGCGCCGATCAGTACGGCATCCACCTCTCCGGCCGAGAACAGCGACCCCGCCGCACTGTCCGTGAGCAGCGTGTACGGCATCCCGTTGCGCGCCGCCTCGTACGCGGTCAGGCGCGCGCCCTGCAGCAACGGTCGCGTCTCGTCCACCCACAGCCGCCGCAGCCGGCCCGTGCGGTGCGCGGCAAGTGCCACGGCGAACGCCGTGCCCTCCCCGCCCGACACCAGCGCACCCGTGTTGCAGTGGGTCAGGATCCGATGCCCGCCGCCGGGCAGAAGCTCCTCCAGGAGCGCCAGCCCGTGCCCGGCCATCCGCCTGCTGGCCTCGGCATCCGCCCGGTGCAGCTCCCGGGCCGCGGCGAGGGCGGCAGCGGCCGCCTCCTCGCCGTCCGCCCCCTTGGCCAGGGCCCCCCGGTACGCGGCGGCCGCCCGCCGCACCCCGTAGCCCAGATTCACCGCGGTGGGCCGCGCACTCTCCAGCAGCACCGCCGCTTCGTCGACGTCGAAACCCCGTGCGGCGGCCAGCGCCACACCATAGGCGCCGGCGATTCCGAGCACGGGCGCTCCGCGCACCGCGAGCGTCTGGATCGCCAGCACCAGGGCGGGAACGTCCGTACACGCCAGCTCGACCTCCTCGGCAGGCAGCCGGGTCTGGTCGAGAAGCACCAGTACGGGGCCTTCGGGCGGCTCGTCCCAGCGCAGCACCGGGAGCGTCCGCGGCTCGTTCCCGGCCGGGTTTTGTACGTGCTGATCAGCCATCCGCCCAGTCTGCCCGGTGAGCCTTCGACATTGAAGGCGCGAAGGAGAGAGACGGCCCGGCCCACCAGCAGCCGACGCGTGGCACGATGGCAGCCAACCGGCCGCCCCAACAGGCGTACGGGCACCGTGAGCGCGCCGACTTCCCGAGCCGGCCCTGTGACCAACGCATGAGGTGGACGACCGTGAACGACACTCCGGGCTGGGCCTCGCCCGGATCGGCTGCTTCCGACGGGCACAACGGAAGCGTGCCCCGGCCGTCCGGGTCCACGGACGAGGGCGGACCTGCCTCGAAGTGGTCCAAGGACCAGCCGCATCCCGGGCAGTGGTCCGCTCCCACCGGCCCCGGCCCGAACTCCGTCCCGGGTCCGCCGCCGCCCGGCTGGGGCGGCGGCCGGCCCGGCGGTGGCTGGGGCATGCCGCCGGCCGCCAAGCCCGGTGTCATTCCGCTGCGACCGCTCGGCGTCGGCGAGATCCTCGACGGCGCCGTGTCGACACTGCGCGCCCACTGGCGCACGGTCCTGGGCGTGACGATCACCGTCTCCGTCATCACCCAGATCTGCGGCATCCTCGTGGAGCGCTATCTGCTTCCCGAGCCTCCTGAGGTCGATCCCAACGCGACCCCTTCCGAGGCGCTCGACCAGTCGATCGAGTCGATGCAGGCCAGCCTGATCGCCCTGGGCCCGACCCTGCTCATCGCCCTGATCGGCACACTCTTCACCACCGCCGTGCTCACCGTCGTCATCAGCCGCTCGGTACTCGGCCGCCCCGTGACGCTCTCCGACGCCTGGCAGGAAGCCCGGCCCCGGCTCCCCCAACTCATGGGTCTGACCTTGCTGGTGCCTGCCATGTGCGCCGGCATCATGCTCGTCGGCGTCCTCCCCGGCCTGCTCATCGGAGGAGCGGCGGTCACCCTCTCCGTACTCGGCGGCATCGCGGCATGCGGTGTCATCGTCTGGCTGTGGATCCGGTTCGCCCTGGCCTCGCCCGCTCTCATGCTGGAGCGCCGCGGAGTCATCACGTCCCTGCGCCGCTCCGCGAAGCTGGTTCAGGGTGCCTGGTGGCGCACCTTCGGAATCCTGGCACTGACGGTGCTGCTGACTTTCCTCGTGACAATGATCATCGCGATTCCGTTCACCATCATCGGCTTCGCGGTCGACTCGAAGAGTCTCAGCGACCTCTTCTCCGGCAACAACCCGGACTTCGGCTGGCCCTTCCTCATCGTCACCGGCATCGGCTCGGTGATCGCTTCGTCCATCACCTACCCGATCTCCGCGGGTGTGTCGGTCCTGCTCTACATCGACCAGCGCATCCGTCGCGAGGCCCTCGACCTCGAACTCGCCCGGGCGGCGGGCGTACCCGGCTACGGCTCCGAGCCGCCGGGCAACCACTCCGCCGGGGGCTGACAGGATGCACATCACGGGGGGCGCAACGGCAACGCATCTGCTGAGCCGAGCGAGCGATGACGTACCGGTGGACACTCCTCGGCTTCCCGCCCGCGAGGCGGCGGAGCGGGAACTGTCCAAGCCGATGTACCACGAGAACGATCCCAACCTCCTCGAGCGCGGCCTCAACCGCTTCTGGGACTGGGTCGGTGGCATCTTCGACACGGCGTCCGGCATCGCCCCCGGCGGCGTGCTCGGACTGATCGTCATCCTCCTCGTCGTGGTCGGCCTGGGCGCCGCCCTCTGGTGGCGCCTCGGCACACCCCAACGCACACCGGGATCCTCCGACTCGCTCTTCGACGACCGGCCTCGCAGCGCCGCCGAACACCGCACCGGCGCGGAGGCACACGCCGCCGCCGGCCGCTGGAACCAGGCCGTCCAGGAACGGATGCGTGCCCTCGTCCGCTCTCTCGAGGAACGCACGATTCTCGACCCCCGCCCCGGCCGCACCGCCGACGAGGCTGCCGCAGAAGCGGGCCATGCCCTCCCCGACCAGGCCGGTGCACTCCGCGCCGCCGCTCGTGAGTTCGACGACGTCACATACGGCGGCCGCACCGCCGGCCGACCCGCGTACGAAGCCCTGCGGGACCTGGACCTCCAACTGGAGCACATCAAGCCCCGGCTGAGCAGCGCGGCCCAAGGAGCAGCCGAATGACCGAGGTTGCCCCCGACTCCACCTCCCTGTCTCCCACGAGACGCCAGGTATGGATCCGCATCCGTGGCCTGCTGCTCGCGCTCGCCCTGCTCGTGGTCGCCGGGATCACCATCGCCGTCATGCGCTCCGGCGACCAGCACGGCCGTCTCGACCCCCGGTCCGCCGACCCCAACGGCAGCCGTGCCGTCGCCGAACTCCTCAAGGACCACGGCGTCTCCACACACGTGGTCACCACACTCGACGAGGCCACCGCCGCCGTCGGCCCCGGCACCACCCTTCTCGTCGCAGCACCCGATCTCCTGACGCTCGGTCAGCAACGGACACTCCACACGGCTGTGGGTCCGTCCGGCGGCCGCACGGTCCTGCTCGCCGCCGGCCCGGCATCCGTCGACACCCTGGCCCCCGACGTGTTCACCGCCACCCCCACAAAGGTGTCGGCCCGCGCCCCTCGGTGCAGCTATCCCGCCGCCGAACGCGCGGGCAGTGCCGACCTCGGGGGCGAGCGCTATGTCACCGACGACCCCGGCGCGGACAGTTGCTACATGAGCGATGGTCAGCCGACCCTGGTCAGGCTGGACTCCGGCACCGGCGGCGACACTGTGCTGCTCGGCTCCCCGAACCTTCTCTACAACGATCGTCTGGACAAGCACGGCAACGCCTCCCTCGCCCTCCAACTCCTCGGTTCCCGCCCTGAACTGGTCTGGTACCTCCCTTCACTCAGCGACGCCTCCGCCGCACAGGAGGGCGGCACGGAGACCGGCGGTGACAACGAGGAGGAGAAGAGCAGCAGCAGCACGTTCTTCGATCTGATCCCGTCCGGCTGGCTCTGGGGCACGCTCCAACTCGCCCTCGCCGCCGCCCTCGCCGCCATCTGGCGGGCCCGCCGCCTCGGACCGCTGGTCACGGAACGGCTGCCGGTCGCCATCCGTGCTTCCGAAGCCACCGAGGGCCGCGCCCGCCTCTACCGCAATGTGAACGCCCGCGACCGCGCAGCCGCCTCCCTGCGTTCCGCCACCCGCACGCGCCTGGCTCCGCTGCTCGGCGTGCCCCTGGCCGACGCTCAATCCCCCGAGTCCCTGCTCCCCGCGGTCTCGGCCCATCTCCCCGCAGGAGAGCGGGACATCCGCGCCCTGCTGTTCGGCTCGGCTCCGGCCGACGACGCCGCCCTCATCCACCTGGTTGACCAACTCGACGCCCTCGAAAGAGAGGTACGCACTTCATGAGCGCCCCGACCCCCGAGACAGCTGAGCACTCGGACCGCGCCCGCACCTCCTTGGAGGCACTGCGCACCGAGATCGCCAAGGCCGTGGTCGGCCAGGATCCCGCTGTCACCGGGCTCGTCGTGGCCCTGCTCTGCCGCGGCCACGTCCTTCTCGAGGGAGTACCCGGAGTCGCCAAGACTCTGCTGGTCCGCGCCCTGTCAGCGTCTCTGCAACTGGACACCAAGCGTGTCCAGTTCACCCCCGACCTGATGCCCAGCGATGTCACCGGCTCCCTCGTCTACGACGCGCGCACCGCCGAGTTCTCCTTCCAGCCCGGCCCCGTCTTCACCAACCTCCTCCTCGCCGACGAGATCAACCGCACGCCTCCCAAGACCCAGTCCTCGCTCCTGGAAGCGATGGAGGAACGCCAGGTCACCGTCGACGGCACACCCCGCCCTCTTCCCGATCCCTTCCTGGTCGCGGCGACCCAGAACCCCGTGGAGTACGAGGGCACTTACCCCCTTCCCGAAGCGCAGCTGGACCGCTTCCTCCTCAAGCTGACGGTGCCCCTTCCCTCGCGCGAGGACGAGATCAACGTCCTCGCGCGCCATGCCGACGGCTTCAACCCCCGGGACCTTCACGCGGCCGGTGTGCGCCCTGTCGCCGGCCCCGCCGACCTGGAAGCCGCCCGCGCCGCCGTCGCCAAAACCGCGGTCTCGGCCGAGATCGCCGGCTACATCGTCGATATCTGCCGTGCCACGCGCGAATCTCCCTCACTCAGTCTCGGCGCCTCCCCCCGAGGTGCCACGGCGCTGCTGTCCACTGCCCGCGCGTGGGCCTGGCTCACCGGCCGCGACTACGTCATCCCCGATGACGTGAAGGCGCTGGCCCTGCCCACCCTGCGCCACCGGATCCAGCTCCGGCCCGAAGCGGAGATGGAGGGAGTCACCGCCGACTCCGTCATCACCGCGATCCTGGCTCACGTCCCCGTCCCCCGCTGAGGCACCCGCCCCCATGGCCCTCACCGGACGATCCGCGCTCCTCGCCGCTCTCGGCTCCCTCCCCGTGGGCATCCTCGCCCCCAGCTGGACGGGGATGCTTGCTGTCAACGCGCCCCTCTCACTCGCAATCCTGTGCGACTACGCCCTCGCCGCGCCAGTGCGAACCCTTCGTTTCACCCGAAGCGGTGACACATCAGTTCGACTGGGTGACGTCACCGAGGTACAGCTCACCCTCACCAACCCCTCGGGGCGTCCCCTACGGGCCCAGCTCCGCGACGCATGGCCGCCCAGCAGCTGGATCCCCGGGTCCGAGCAGGCAGCCTCCCGCCACAAGCTGGTCGTTCCTGCCGGAGAGCGCCGACGCCTCACCACCGTGCTGCGCCCCACCCGCCGCGGAGACCGCCAAGCCGAGCGCATCACCGTCCGCTCGTTCGGCCCCCTCGGCCTCGCCGCCCGCCAGGGGCACCATCAAGTGCCCTGGACCGTCCGTGTCCTGCCGCCTTTCACCAGCCGCAAGCACCTCCCGTCCCGGCTGGCCCGACTGCGTGAGCTCGACGGCCGCACCAGTGTCCTGATCCGCGGGCAGGGAACCGAGTTCGACAGCCTTCGCGATTACGTACCAGGGGATGACACCCGCTCCATCGACTGGCGCGCCACCGCCCGCCGGTCCACTGTCGCCGTACGCACCTGGCGTCCCGAACGAGACCGCCACATCCTGATCGTCCTCGACACGGGCCGGACCTCGGCCGGTCGAGTCGGAGATGTCCCGCGTCTCGACGCGGCCATGGACGCAGCACTTCTTCTGGGAGCACTCGCATCCCGTGCCGGCGACCGCGTGGGCCTGTTGGCGTACGACCGCCGCGTCCGCGCTCAGGTGCAGGGCCGCTCAGCCGGCGAGATCCTGCCGGCCATGGTCAACGCGCTCGCCCCGCTGGAACCCGAACTCGTCGAGACCGACGCCCCCGGCCTCAGTGCGACCGCATTGCGGAACGCCCCCAGGCGCTCTCTGATCGTGCTGCTCACCAGCCTCGACGCGGCGTCGATCGAGGAAGGGCTGCTCCCCGTCCTCCCTCAGCTCACCCGGCGTCACACCGTACTGCTGGCCTCTGTCGCCGACCCTCACGTCGAGCAGATGTCGCACAGCCGGGGCAACATCGAAGCCGTCTACGACGCGGCCGCGGCCACCCAGGCCCAGTCCCAGCGCCGACGCACAGCAGAACAACTCCAGCGTCACGGCGTCACCGTTGTCGACGCGACGCCGGACAAACTGGCCCCCGCACTTGCCGACGCCTATCTCGCGCTCAAGGCCGCCGGCCGTCTCTGAAACACCGAGGCGGTTCGGCGGCCTCGCGAGGCCGCAATAAGCCCTCCTGAACGCAGGAAAGCCCCGCACCAGATGGTGCGGGGCTTTCCCACAATGATTGTTCGGCGGCGTCCTACTCTCCCACAGGGTCCCCCCTGCAG